>CAZSLG010000079.1:0-3279 GCA_964607745.1 uncultured Gammaproteobacteria bacterium
AGATTTGTCGGTCGCTAATCACATGATAAAAATGCGCCATATTGGTAAAACTTATGCCCAAGATGGGGTTAAAACCGTCGCCCTTAAAGATGTTTCCTTTGAAGTTTCTTCGGGTGAGTTTGTGGCTATTATGGGTCCGTCCGGTTCCGGCAAATCTACTCTGATGCATATTTTAGGCGCTCTTGACACCCCCACCTCCGGTCAATATTTTTTAGACAACGAGGATATTTCCAAATTAAATGACGACGAATTAGCCGATATCCGCAATCGCAAAATTGGCTTTGTTTTCCAATCATTTAATTTACTTCCCCGGACCAGCGCTTTAAAAAACGTTATGCTTCCCATGGCCTATGCCGGGATCAGTGAAGAAGAAAGAAGAACTAAAGCATTAAAACTTTTAGATGAAGTCGGGTTATCTGATAAGACAGAGCATTTAAGCAATCAACTCTCCGGTGGTCAGCAGCAACGGGTGGCTATCGCCCGGGCTCTAACCATGGATCCTAAAATTATTTTAGCCGATGAACCGACAGGAAATATTGCCACCATTCAAGCCGAAGAAATCATGAAAATTTTTACCAAACTCCATAAACAGGGCCGGACCATTGTCATGATTACCCACGAAGAAGATATTGCCGACTACGCCAAAAGAATTATCGTTATTCGTGATGGGTTAATAACTGAAGACAAAAAATCATGAAACTTTTAGAAATTATTAGAGAAAGTTTTACTACTCTTCGTCTCAATAAAATGAGGACTGGTCTAGCGGCTCTCGGAATTATCATTGGTATCGGTTCGGTTATTGCTCTAATTTCCATAGGTCAGGGGAGCCAACTTGCCATCGAAACTCAAATTCAATCTTTGGGCGCCAATCTTCTCACCGTTAACCCTGGTGCTGCCCGCACTGCCGGTGTTCGGGAGGCCCCGGGTAGCAATACTACCCTAACTCTAGCCGACGCCATGAGTATAAAAAACTCCACCACTATTACCACTATCACCAGTGTTTCTCCGGAATTTTCCCGTCGCTTTCAAGTTATTGCCGGGGGGAACAACTCCAATACTCAAATAACCGGAGTTTACCCGGAGTATGCCCCTATTCATAAGGTTACCGTTGATAACGGTTCCTTCATCACCCTTCGTGATGTTGACTCTATGGGTCGGGTGGCCGTCCTAGGGCCCACTACGGTTACTAATCTTTTTAGTGAGGGTGCCGCCGCCGTTGGTCAAACTATCAAAATCAACAAACAATCTTTTCGGATTATCGGTGTCACTAAAGCCAAAGGTGGCAGTGGTTTCAATAACCCCGACGATGCCATTTACATCCCCCTATCCACCATGCAAAAACAGCTAGCCGGGGTTGACTATGTTTCTTCCGTTGCCATCGAAGCCAAGTCATCTGAAGTTATGACTGATGCTCAAAACGAAGTTGGCTATTTTTTACTGGGACGTCACAAAATTAGCGATCCCTCCAAAGCTGACTTTACCATTATGTCTCAAAGTGATATTTTAAATACCGTCTCCCAGGTTACCGGCACTTTTACCACTCTCTTAGGCGGTATTGCCGCCATTTCCCTTCTTGTTGGTGGAATCGGTATTATGAATATCATGTTGGTTACTGTCACCGAACGGACTCGGGAAATTGGGCTCAGAAAAGCCTTAGGTGCCAAGAAAAAAACGATTATTACTCAATTTCTGGTTGAATCAGTTATCCTGACTTTTATCGGCGGCATCATTGGCATGCTTTTTGGTATCGGAGTTTCGCTTTTACTATCAAAAATTCTTAACTTCCCCTCCGCTCTTTCACCTGTCTCCATTATTCTGGCCATGGGAGTCTCCGGATTAATTGGCATAATTTTTGGCTGGTATCCGGCCCAGCGGGCTGCCAAGCTTCAACCCATCGAAGCTCTCCGTTGGGAATAAACTTTTCAGCGGGCTTTCAGATTTAAGTTAGATACTATTACAATTAATTTTTTAATCAAAAAAGTATGTTAAACAAAAATATTTTATTGGTAGTTGTTTTAGGTTTATTGGTTGCCGGCGGTTCTTTCGGGATTGGTTATAAAGTTGCCCAATTAAAAAATCGGGCCACTATTTCTTCTCGTTTTAGTAATATGCGTCTTCAAGGTGGTCCTCAGGGTGCTACCAGTGGTGCTCGCTTAGGTGCCGGCCGTAATCAAATTGCCGGTGATATTGTCGCTCTCGACGACAAATCTCTGACTCTTAAAATGCCCGACGGCAGCTCTAAAATAATTCTGTTGTCAGATTCACTGATGGTAAATAAAAGTGTCACTGCCGTCAAAACTGATCTTAAAATCGGCGGGAAAATCGCTGTTTTTGGTGCTGTCAACACCGACGGTTCTGTTACTGCTTCCTCAATTGAACTGGATCCGAATTTTCTTGGCCGACCCTAATACCGGGTTGTTATCAGTCTCGGCACTCCGTTTTTAATCCAGACATAACTGGCCACCCCGTAATTAATAAAACCGGTGTTGATATAATTTTTATCCGGTGAAAATTTAGCCACATGAGTGTGGCCGTAAATCATATATACCTCTCCTTTATTTATCTTTTTTTGCACCCGGCGATGTCGGAAAGAAAAACCCCAAATAAACTTAAAAACGCCGACTTTCGGGAGAAAACTTTGCAGTGGGTATCTAATTAGATCATCAAAACGAATCAGCCTAAAGAAACGCAAAATTATCTCATTCTCCAGGTTTCCTCCACGTAGTGTTTGATGTCCGTGTTCGATTATTATTTTATTTTTCCCATGTCTATACTCGTATTTTTCCGTCTGTCTGACTGAAAACAGATGAACCCCTTTATTGGTCCATTTTCTATGATCATGATTGCCGAAGACGTATACTGCCTGTTTTTGCCGTAATAGCGGAAACAATTTTTGCCATTTTGATTTCACAAATTCGCCAAAAGTACATGAATAATAACTCCAAAAATCACCGTTTATTATTACCTTATCAGCCCTGTTAATTAATTTTTCCAAAAATTCACACTTCTTCTCATCAAATCTGGTGGTCAAATGTAAGTCCGAAATAACAAGAATTTTCATTTTTTTTATAAAAGCTTTCACCCATCCCGCACATGGCGGTGGGGGCGAGACTCGAACTCGCGCTCCGGTAAACCGGAAACGGTTTTCGAAACCGTCGCATTTGACCACTCTGCCACCCCACCGCCACTAGCGGGACGCCTTTTCTGTGTTCCCGGTGAGAATTGAACTCACATCCTTGCCTCCGCAGGGCAATGTTCTATCCGTTAAACTACGGGAAC
>CAZSLG010000080.1:0-3257 GCA_964607745.1 uncultured Gammaproteobacteria bacterium
ACGCAATTGGTAGATGGTAAGGTGGAAGCGTTGCTTCAAAGACAGAAAGCCCGTGATTTTTATGATTTGTATTTTATGCTTCGGGCAAACCTATTATCCCCTATTCAAAAGAAACAATTGTTGAAAGTCAGGCAATTGTTGAGTAAAAAGGGAATTAATTTTGAGACAGAATTGGCTTTGTTTTTGCCGAGAAGCCAGGCGATGATAATTCATGATTTCAATAAAAGCTTATTGGGAGAGATTAATAGAAATATATAGCGAAAATAATAAGTATCGAGTATGTATCTTTTTATATAGGATTTTAGGGGCTTGATTTTTGGCATGTTATGGGATAAGCTTCTGTTGTTAGAAAGTAAAGTGGTTTATGCTGAGACAAACTATAGACAGAAGGGATTTTCTTAAGTTGGCGACGGCCGGAGTGGCTGGCATGGGTGTTGATAGGCTTTTAAAATTTCTTGAAGGGGTAGGAGTGCGAGGGGTCGAAGCAAAGACGAATCAGGAAACAGTGGGCGCTGTGATTGGAGCGACACCTCTTGAGGGTGGAGGGTGGAGTTTACAAATGTCAGCAGGGAATGATCTGTTACGAAATCGAAAAGTAAAGATATTTGAGGTACCGGTAACAATTGTAGAGCAAAGTTCATCTTATGCTGGTGGGAGGTTGGGGATGGTTAGCAAGAGAGTAAATTTTGATGGGTCTTATGTAGAGGTGAGAGACGTGTCCACGGAAAGAGTGCATTCGACGACTGCTTTCGTGCCTGATTGGAATCATAAGCGGGTGGTAGCCGAAGGCAACGGGACAAGAACTGTGCCAGATTTGGGAACGGACAAGATGTATGTTATGGCGTTTTGTGGTGATAATTTTGAACCTAGTTTAGATAGATGGTTACCATTTTCGGCGACTTGGGTCCCGGATTTGCGTTTCCCAACAAATGTCGTGCTTTAATTTAATATGAATAATTTACTTTCTTTAGAACGAGCTAGAGAATTGTGGGCCAATGGGGAAAACATGGCACTGGATGATTTGATGTTAAGAAGAGGAAGTCAGAGAAAAAGTGATTATTTAACAGATGATGGAATATCGCTGGGAAGATTGATAGAAGGTTTGGGACGAGGTTGGGGTTGGGTTAGACCACCTTCTTCCCGCGTTCATGTTATAGAAATTTCCATTAGTAAAAACGGAAATGTGGTCGGGACTGAGGCTAAGTAAGAACTGGTTTTTACACTGAAAATTGTTAAAGCTGGAAAATGATTGTTATAATAGATTGTGATATTTGTGAAAAAATATTGGGGTTTTGGATTGTTTTTTTGCTTGGTTGTTTTGGCATTTTTTGCAGGTATTTATTTGACAAAGAACAATAAGTGCGGTGTATTTACTTTGAATGGAAAAAAAATAGGATGTGATTTTTCGTTGGTTTCAAAAGATGGTTTGATTACACAATATGTGGTGAGAATAAAGTCGTTAGAAAATATAAATAATCAAACATATTTAGTAGTTAGACGACAAAAGAATGATCGTTGGATGGTGGAAAAGTATCCACTACCACCATCCGGATACAAATTTAGTTTGGATAAACAATACGATAGTAATGTTAATTTAATCCAGGATCAAAAAGTGGAATACAAACCGATTACGTCAGATGAATTTGGAAAAGTGTTTAAACAATTTATCGACAGAGAGGTGATATTACTGGTTTTGAGCGATGGGGTTATTACCAATATAAAATATGTGGAAGTTGATTCAAATTAGTCTGATTCTTGTCTTTTTTCTTGCTGGTAGTGATGGTGTCAAAGCGTGGTATTGCTGTAGCGGAGGAGAAACAGTGACTTGGAACAATTACTATTGTGCATACAGTTATATAAATGGTACATATTCATGTGAGATATCGTCGGTCAGTAGTGAGTATTATGGTTGTTGGGGTTGGGCGAATCTTGGTTGTTTTCATGGAGGTACGGTCACTTCATGTGATGCGACTGCTACCGGTTGTAATATGTCTAGTTCGACCAGTGGTGATGGTGGAGGTAGTGGTGGTTGTAATACGTTATATAGTGACGTTTGCAGTGGCACTCCTTCTTGCTCAGGTCCTTCTTGTGGAGGGTCGATAAGAAGTTGTTCCTGTACAGCAGAATGTGGTAATACTTATGACTATACTGAGGATGTTGGATGTAATGAATGTGGGCCTTATGGGAGTCAAACTTGCGGCAATTGGACACAGACCTATGATTGTAGTTCGCCAGTAAGCGGATGTTTGGAATGTGTGACATGCTCTCCTCAGTGTGGACAGGCGACGAATTGTAGCGGAATTTGTAGTAATGCTGATGCTGGGGCACCACCGTCACCGGTTTTGGTATCACCTATAGGAAGTTTGGCAAATCCGGTGGTGGTGGCGCCAGGGACGACCGCAACACTAGTGTGGAATAGTGCGGGAACAAGTGATTATTATGATGTTCAGGTATTAGACATGGCTGATGTTGTGGTATGGTCGACAACTACTGTTTCGACTTCAGTGGTAACCGGTTCGTTAATTTTAGGGAATGCCTATTCTTGGCAGGTGAGAGGGGTAAATACTACCTGTGGAACGGAGATTGGTAATTGGTCGAGTCGGGGGTATTTTAGACTGGACGATATTCCTCACCTGAAAAATATTGTTTTAAAAAATTCGACCGGAAATGCGGTGGCTGCCTCTCCGGTTAATTATCATCATATCTGTCAGAGCGGGTTTTATGACGATCCCCAGCCTAGGTTAGTAACTTTTGAAATTACGATTGAAGATTTGGACGGTTGGGATCAGATAACTAGTGCCAGTATGCGCTGGAACGGACTAGTGGATGCATTGACGTTAACCACCGGAGCCGGAACAACAATGGTGGTAACTCTGACGAAAAATTATGCGGGTTACAACGATGTGGATACGTTGCCCTTAGAGTTTGATATGGCTGATATATATACCAGTTCGGGGTGGGTGGCGTCGAATCAATATTGGAAGGTGTGGGATTGTAAGGTGAATGTGTCAGGGATGGTGTATGACGGGTCAGTAGGACAGGCCTGCAATACCATTGGATTTTCCCAGATAGCCGACAATAATTTAGGTTTTGATCAGTTAATTTATAAAAACATGAGTAGTGGAACTGATGTGGTGATGGGGGTAGCCCCGCCGGCTAGTTACAGCGGGACTGATTTGATTTGGAACCAGAGTTATTTACCCATTTTTAACGGTGGAGATGTAGGAAATCCCGAAGGTGATATTGCCGGTTCAGCC
>CAZSLG010000081.1:0-3167 GCA_964607745.1 uncultured Gammaproteobacteria bacterium
CCGGTGGATCCGAGAGTGGTTAAGGCAATGGAACCATATTGGGGAAAATTTATTGGCAACACCATGTCGATGCATAGTCAAGGGATGAAGGCGTCGACGGCAGTGGAAAATGTAAGAGTAGAGATAGCCAGAAGTATTGGGGCAGAAACTGAGGAAATTGTGTTTACCGGTAGCGCTACCGAAAGTAATAATTTGGCTCTAAAAGGGGTGGCTGAAGCAAACCCCACAAAAAAGAAAATTTTAATTTCGTCGATTGAGCATGATTGTGTGGTGGAAAGTGCCAGATGGTTGGCGGGTAAAGGCTATGAGATAAAGGAAATCCCGGTAAACCGAGAGGGTTTGATAGATTTTGAGTGGTTGGGGAGGGAACTAACTGAGGAAGTTTTGCTAGTTTCAGTGATCCATGGCAACAACGAAGTGGGAACGATTCAGGACATTGGTCGGATTGGCGGTTTGTGTCGGGCGAAAGGATTTCTATTTCACACCGACGCTTCACAGAGTTTTGGGAAAATACCCATAGATGTTTCCGAAATGAAAATTGATTTACTAACAGCGTCATCACATAAAATCTATGGTCCCAAAGGGGTAGCGATTTTGTATGTCCGGAATGGTGTAGCCATAAATCCCATATTACATGGTGGTGGACATGAGGGAGGATTGAGGTCGTCAACTGTCAATGTACCGGTAATTGTGGGAATGGGGAAAGCGGTGGAGATAATTCAAAAGTCTAAATTCGAAAATCTAAAGATAGGAAAATTAAGAGACAAGTTAATTAAGGGAATTTTGGATAAGGTGGAGGATTGTTGGTTAAACGGGAATATAAAAAACAGATTACCAAATAACGTCAATATTTCTTTTGCCAGAGTGGAAGGTGAGGGATTATTGTTGGAATTAGACCGGAGAGGAATTGAAGTATCGACGGGGTCGGCTTGTTCGTCGAGAAGTTTGGAACCAAGCCATGTACTGTTAGCTATGGGATTGACGGCGCCAGAGGCTCATGGGTCGATTCGATTTAGTTTGGGACGGTGGACTACTGATTCAGAGATTAATTATGTATTAAAAGTTGTGCCGGAGGTGGTGAAAAAAATGCGAAATATTTCACCATTCAAAAAATGACAAGAGCTCAATTTCAGTATTCAAAAAAAGTATTAAAACATTTCAGAAATCCCCATAATTTAGGGAAGATTAAAGACCCAAGCGGTATTGGAGAAGTGGGAAATATGGCCTGCGGCGATGTGATGAAACTGTATATAAAAGTTAAAAGTAATATTATTACCGAGATTAAATTTGAAACTTATGGTTGTGCAGCAGCGATAGCCACCAGCTCGGTGATTACTGATTTGGTTAAAGGTAAAACCATTGATGAGGCCATAAAAATGACTAATAAAGACGTAATTGATTCACTGGATGGACTGCCGCCGATAAAAATCCATTGTTCACTCTTGTCAGTTGATGCATTGTCTGAAGCAATTTATGATTACTTATTTAAAGAGAAGAAGGAAATTCCTAAAGAAGTGGTTTCGAGACACCAGAGACTGATAGTTCACAGTTCCTGAATAAATTTTCTGACCTGGTCGATGTTTTTGGCTTCAAGGTTTGGGGTAAATCCGGACTGAGATATGTGGCCGTATGTTCCCTGCTGGAGATGGATGGTAATGGCGTTGGGGTCGAGTTTCTTAAATGATTTCAAAACTGAAGTTTTATCGTCGATGACAACTTTTCTCCAGCTTTTATAGATATCAATTATTTTATTAATGTTGGCTATTTTATTTTCAAAGACAAAGACTTCGTCAATATATTTGACGAAATGTAGATTTTTTATTTTTAGAGGTTGATAAACCAAATCACCCTCAGAAACAATGGCTATCTCTCCTTTTTCCTGAACGTAGTCCATAAGCTCATTGACTCCGTCGTAAACAAAGTGGTCAAAGGGAAAGGAATAAAACATTTTTCTGACACTGTAGGCAAATTCCGGAATTTTAACCTTTTGGGCAAAAGCATCGCTGAAATCGGGAATGGAAACGAAACCAAGGGTGCTACGGGTTTTTTCGTATTCTTTCCAAAAAGCTTCTGTTAGTTTATCGCCAAAGATATCCGGAACTAATGTTTGGCTAATATGTTTTTTGATGGCGTCGGTGTTTATTAGAGTATTGTCAATACCAAAAATAAAAACCGTTGGTTTTTTTTTCTCTTTTAGCTTTTTTAACATTTCGGTGTTTACTTCTTTCAGATCATTTTGGGTATTTACGGATTTCCACTCCTGGCTGTTTGGTAAAAGATATGAATTTATAGTTGTTTTTTGGTTGGAAGCAATGGATATAAGGTCAGGAATGTAATATTCCCCAGTGTTACTTTTGCCCAAGAGCCCAACCGATCTTTTTAGCCAATCAATGTTAATGATATAGCAACCGGTATTGATTTCGTTTATCTTTTCTTCATCTTTGGAGACATCTCTACCTTCGACTATACCGACAATTTTATTGTCAGAGTTTCTGACGATTCGGGCAAGGCCCGAAGGATCTTTGATTTTCATGGTCATGAGGCTTAATTTGGATTTGCTTAAACGGTGACTATTGATAAATCCTCTTAAGGTGAAAACGTCGTAAAAAGCCGAGTCGTCGCCATTTACGACCATAACCTCACTGCATTCCAAGGGTAGTTCCGAGATGGAGATTTTTAGGGCATGGCCGGTACCGAGTTGTTCTTCCTGGTAAACATAGTCAATATCCTCATTTCTGATACTGCCACGAACATCCAAGTCTCTGAAACCAACAACTACCAGAATATGGTGAATGGGAATTTTGCGGATGGTATCAAGAATATAATAGATCATGGGTTTGCCGACAATCGGGTTTAACACTTTTGGCAAACTTTGGCCGATACGGGTACCTTTACCTCCGGCCAGTACTAAAGCTGAAATATTTCCAGTGTCCATAACTTCTGTATTATATCTGTATTTAGTTAGATCTGAAAGCGAAAAGTTTTGAGCCTGAGGCGGGATTCGAACTCGCGACAACCTGTTTACAAAACAGGTGCTCTAACCAACTGAGCTACTCAGGCAGATAGGGTATTATAGAATACTGTATGGTGCGAAAGAAAATTTTGGTAATCACTGATCATATGCCTTGGGGGCATCGGTCAATTGCCCGGGCCATCTATGGATTTTT
>CAZSLG010000082.1:0-3153 GCA_964607745.1 uncultured Gammaproteobacteria bacterium
ACTAGGTACTTTTAATTAATTCTTAGGGCTCTCTAAAATTAATTAAATATGTACCATCAATTTTCTGGTGCTTCTCGTCCTCATTTTAATAACCGTGGTCCCTCTCGGGGATTTAATAGTCCTCGTCGTCCCAGATTTTCAGCTCAAAAGATTAATCCGGCGCTTTTTGTCAAAGCCGCCACTGCTTTTCAAAAAATTGAAGATCTCTCAACCGTCAATTCTTTTTCTGACTTTAATTTACACCCCACCCTTTTGACTAACATTAAAACAAAAGGATTTATCTCTCCCACCTCCATCCAGGATCAGGCAATTTTGCCTATTTTAGAAAAACGTGACGTTTTAGGTATTGCCGATACCGGTACCGGCAAAACTGCCGCCTTTGCTATTCCTCTTATCAATCGGATTTTAAAAAATCCCTCTGAGCGGATATTAATTATGGCCCCCACCCGGGAATTAGCCATGCAGATTAAGCAGGATATTCGTTCTCTTACCCCTGGACTTTTGGTTTACTTGGCTTTGGCCATTGGTGGTGCCCATCTACGGGAACAAATTGTTGATATTAAGCGCGGTCCCCACATTATTGTCGGCACTCCCGGCCGGATTAAGGATCTAAACTCTCGCCACGTTATTGATTTTTCTAGGATGACTGTTTTGGTTCTCGACGAAGTTGACCGGATGCTGGATATGGGATTTATTCATGATATAAAATTTATTGTTGATCAAATCCCTAAAACCCGCCAGACTTTATTTTTCTCAGCCACAGTTGATAGGAAAATTGAATCCCTAATCGGTACCTTTCTAAATAATCCGGTTAAATTATCAATTAAAACTCAATCGTCAGCCGCTCATATCGAGCAGGACATTGTCCGGGTTTCTCGCGCCCTTAAGGAGCAAAAACTTCAGGAAATGATGGCCTTACCCGAATTTAAAAAGGTTTTAGTTTTCGGAGCCACCCAACGGATGGTGGAAAAATTATCAATTTCACTTTCCGCCAAAGGATTTAAGGCCCAAAGTTTACATGGCGGCAAGCCTCAAAATAAGCGAACCCAGGTAATAAAAATGTATCGGGAAAATGTTTTTAATATTTTAGTAGCCACTGATGTGGCTGCCAGAGGTCTCGATATTGCCGATATTACCCATGTCATTAATTACGACCAACCCAACAATTATGATGATTATATTCATCGTATCGGCCGTACCGGCCGGGGTGACGCCCGAGGTTTTGCCCTAACTTTCGTCGAATAAGTCCTTGCTTTTTACATATCACCGGATTTATAATTCTTCCCAATATGAAACGTATTTCTTATCATCAATGTTTTATGTCTCTTAACGCCTGCAAAAACGGTGGAGACATTTTGGTCTCTACCACTCCTTCAGGGAGAAACGGAGGTTTTGTCTAAGCAATATTTTTGAATCAGATAAGCCTCCGAAAGGAGGCTTTTTTTGTATTTTCCTCTTTTTCGGAAGTTTAACCGACTCAACAAGGAATGAATTCTCTGGGAGTCTTGCGAGTCGGTTCGTTAACAATTAAAAAGGAGGAAGAATGAAACCCAAAATCGAAACAGTTTTCGTCTTGGCTAAGGTACTGGAACAAGCCTCAAGCGCTTGGTTTTTTGGCACCTATGTCATCTTTCTGACTGCTGCCGGCCTAACTCTCCTTCAGGCCAACCTTCTCAATGTGGTTTTCATGTCCGTTTCCACCCTCTTTGACCCATTCACTGGAAACTTAGCCGACAAAATTGGTCAGAAAAAAGTTTACCTATTCGGCTTGTTTTTTTGGGGTACAGGGATGCTCGTCTACGGACTAAACCATACCTTTGCTATGTTCGCCGTGGCCGAGGGTACCAGTGCCATTGGTCATGCCCTGATTTCCGAGGCCTTAGAAAGCTGGCTGAGAAATCACACCAGTGAGAAAGTAACCCGCGTTACTTCTGCCAAAGCCCAAACTTGGGCAAAAATTGCCACCATTCCAGCTGCTTTATTCGGAGCCTTTATTGGCTCGAAATATGGTTTAAGCTGGCCTTGGATATTGGCCGGTCTTTCATCGTTTGTGGCGCTGATGTTGATTTGGTTTTTAAGCCGCCACATTCCCGAAAGACCAAAACGTTGGCAGGTAACTTCCGTTCCCGGAGTTTGGTCGCTAATCAAAATAATGATCAAAAACCGAATACTCAAACGGGTGGTAGTTATTTATGCTGTTGTTGCTGCCGCCGTCATGCCCTTCAACATGTTTTGGCAAATTGTCCTGCGGGATGCCGGAGGCAAACCAGAGTGGATGGGTAGTGTCTGGATTGGCATCGCTTTGCTGACAGCCCTTGGCGCCAAACTTTCTGCCCGGATAAGAAATGGATTTAGATCTCTATGGATTCCGGTTGTTTTTATCGGACTACCTCTGATTGGTGCTGCATTTGTTCCGAACCTATGGCTGATCCTTGGATTATTTTTTACCCATGAAATCGGCCGGGGTATGTGGCCATTAGTAGTTTTTAACTACAGTAATCGCCACATCAAATCAGGAATCCGTTCAACCGTAAATTCCATCCGCAGTGCAGCCGGTACTATCGGTGGAGTAGTTGGGCTTTTGGTCTCCGGGCTTTTAACTGAAGTAATCAATCCTCGACAAGTTTGGACTATATCGGCACTAGCTCTACTTTTAGTGGCTCTTTGGGCTAGACGGCAGCGAAACTAACATGAGGCTGGATATCTCCCAGTATCCAGCCTCAGTACGTTTATTTATTATTTTTCTTAAATTCTATTTTTTCAACCACATTCAACTTCCACCATTTATGCAACATTCGTGACCACTCATGAAGAGATGTAGTATCTTTACATTCTTTCCGCCATAGCTTTTTATGTTTACCTTTCATTTTATTTGTTTTGTATTCAGGTTGTTAAAATTTGCAGAAGAACTAATTTTGGTTTTTGTTTTGGCCTCAATATTTTTTCGGGTTTGTCCGGCAACAGAACCGCCGTCTTTAGCATCATTTTTTAGTTTCGGAAATCCTTTTGAATTTCTGTCTTTAGTTAGCCGGGTAGTTGTGGCCTCACCCAACATGGTCAAAATTAATTCCAAGTCATCCATGTGGTCTCTTAGGTTTTCTCTGTTTAGTCCTTTAAACTTTTTATACTCAGATACTTTCATATCAAAAGTAC
>CAZSLG010000083.1:0-3120 GCA_964607745.1 uncultured Gammaproteobacteria bacterium
GGGTCTGGGAGGGAATCCGCGCGGGCTTTTGCTTTTGGAGTGGGGGATTTTGAATAAAGAAAATAATTTAACTTTTTACTTTCTTTCCTATCACAAATAGTTTATCACCATTTTTTACAGACTTTTTATAACTTATCGAAATAAGTCTGCCGTTAAATGGAGAGTTTATATTTAATTTTTGTTTATTTTTTTCTATTATATTTCCGATATTATCACCCTTTCTAACTTCAAGTCCGGGAATTTTGTTTGGTGAAAAAAATCCTGCATATTCACTAAAAACAGGAAGTCTAGTATATGACTTCAATTTTTTCACCTTAATTTTTTTGTGAAAACCTTTTATTAAAGCAATAAGATTATTTTTTATCGTATCGGAATTATTTTTAGTCAATACTTCTACAGGTGGTAGTTCAATACCAAACGCCAATATTTTTTTGTGTTGCAAGTAACCACAAAGAGAGCCGTCTTTTTGGGGTTCGCTAGTGTGATCAATTCTACATATAGCCTCCATACCTATTCGCGACATCAGATCTTTAATCTTTTTTTGTGTTTTACCTTTAGATATATTTAAATCAACTCCACACATCAATGTGTGTTGTCCTGTAAAAACATGAATATCAATAACCGTAGTAAATTTTTCCGCAAAATCTTGAATTACTTTGCCCACCTGATAAGATTCGCTTTTGATTTTAATCACAGGAAAAATACGATTGAAGTCAATTTTATCTTTCGGGTTAATTCTTGAGTTTGCTATATATGCCTGCATGTTCACGCATGGAATAATGGCGATAGGGTAAGATTTTTTACTATTTTGTAATTGCTTAATTATTTTTTTCAAAATCACTACACCAGTTTTTTCATCTCCATGAACTCCCGCCATCAATAAACTCTTAGGCTCTGTGCCAAATAAATAAACTGGTATTTTATTTTTCTTATCAATTTTAATTTGTTCGACTTTCATAAATTTTCTACAATTATTATTTATAATATAACACGAATTTAAGTGAGGAAGAAAAAATGAGCATGCAAAACTAGTCTGCATGCTCATTTGATAATTTGGCACGGGGAGAAGGATTTTAACCCTCATCAGAAGATTTGGAGTCTCCTAGCTTTAGAATTAAGCTATCCCCGCAAAGAACTAAACTTCCACTGGCAACGTCACGGCATCACTTGAGCCGTGTACTTTCCAGTCTTTCCGAAAGAGAGCTGTCAGAGCTACGATCTCTGATGGCTCGTCTGGCAGAAAGCTGTACATCGGTCGGAAAAGCGCATAGTACTGCGCCTCTCGAATCTCCTCCGCAACATGATCCAGAAAAATGATCGGGTATTTTTGTTGTACCCGTTTCTGAATCAGCCACGGCGACCGATGTTTTTCCCAGTCCGAGAGAGCCATCGCGAGCAGTTCCTGAACCTTCTGATGATTGCAGTCAGAAAGATTGTACACCGCTTTACCCCCAGCACGCAGACCCTTTTTAGCACCTGCGTACTTTAGGATAAACTGTCTCTTTGACCCCGAGAGACTAGACAGTTCCTCCAAACTTAGTGGCTTGCCGTCAAAAACGAGACGACTATCTCTTGCCACCAAGTAAGTCTCTGGGAACAGTTGCCTGACAGAGTCAGGATAAAATTCCCTGAGAAGCGGATGAAACGGAAACAGAATCGCCAGCTTTTGATCGAACAACAGGCTGGGTCCGGGTTCGAGCACCAGTTGTCCGTCTAACCAAGACTGAACCAGCTCCGAGCCACCTTCGTATGACAGCAGGTCTTCGAGAGGTGGTCGGCGAACGAACTTGACCTCGGAGGCTGACGGCAAGGTCTTGAAGTGCATTTGCAGTTGCATCCCTGCTTCTCCACAAAGCCGACAAAAATACTCGACCTCAGGGAAAAACGGATCGTTGTAGAGTACATACGCCGATGGCGTACTGTGTGATCCAGTCAGAGCCTTTACGGCTTGCTTGAGTCCGTTGATCGGTCCTGTCCAACGGGATTTACCGACCACGTTGTGAATAGCGGTCTGATAACCCCATCCGGATCCAGGTGTTTGAACCTCGACACTCGCACCGATCGCCGACATATCGGGTCGAGCGAACAATGGAATGTTGAGGAGTCCCGAGAGATGGACTTGTCTGTGAACTTGTCTGACATGATCTGGTGATTCACCCTCAATCAAATCAGTAAGCCAACTCATGCTATCGTCTCGGTAAGCCCGAGTACACAATTCGAGTGTGATCTCGAACCATGTACGAAACAGCTCACCTTGATTGACGAATACGCCAAGCTGATCATCGTTGAGCTTGAACGGCTCAGGTCCAACAAAGAAACGACAATCAAGTGCTCGATCGTATCCGAGTTGCAACTTATTGCAGTAGTCTCGGATTTCAAGTGCCTTGTTAAGGGCGTTAACGGTTACTTCATTTCTCATTTTGTAGTCCCTCCTAAGGACTGGGTTTGTTTGTTAAAGAACTGTTTATGACAAAAAACAAAAATCGGCGCTCTTGCGCCGATTTTTGGATTCCTTTTTAAGTTTTGAAAATAAAGAGAAATCAAAAGATAGACGCAAAAACATATGTATTTGCGCCCCACCAAGATTTCATTGAAATATTCATTTTTAGATTATTTTCCATATATTATTTAATACATAAATACTCTTGTATTCGTGTACTAGTACATAGTAGCATATACAAAATATAATGCAAGTAGCATCTGTGAATAACTTTTTAACTGCTATTTACCAATTTTCCTTAACATTAAATGGAAACCACCATTTTTATTACGAAGTTCACGAGAACCTCGAGTTACTGTGCTTATGCCTAGACCCAAATCCTCCGCAATAGATCTATGGGTCTCTCCTTTTTTAAGTTTTTTAACTATTTGCCATCTTAAAGCTAGAGCCTCAAATTCAGTCGGCGTTAGAATGTCTGTTAAAAATTCAGTCATCAACTTTTTATCACCGAAAATTTTAGCAAAAGTTTCCACCAATTCTTTTTTGTATTCTAAAATTTTATTACCCGTATGCTTCATATTCTCTATAATAGAATTATTTTAATCTTATTGCAATAAAATTTTAGATTCAAAATCCCCCACTCCAAAAGCAAAAGCCCGCGCGGATTCCCTCCCAGACCC
>CAZSLG010000084.1:0-2122 GCA_964607745.1 uncultured Gammaproteobacteria bacterium
CACCGAAAACTTCATCAGTAGAAATATGGTGAAAGCGGAGATTAAATTTTTTGGCTGCTTCTAAAATGGTGTGGGTACCGAAGATATTGGTTTTTAAAAAAGACAACGGATCATCAAGGGAACGATCAACGTGAGTTTCGGCGGCAAAATGGACAATTAATTCAATCCCCGAAGAGATAGTTTCGTTTACAACTTTTGAGTCACAAATATCACCCTTGATAAAGTGGTAGTGGGGGTTACTTTCAATATCACTTAAACTTTTGGGGTTGGCGGCATAGGTGAGTTTATCAAGATTATAAATTTCGTCGTTGGGATGTCGGGATAGCCAAAAACGGACAAAATTAGAGCCAATAAAGCCGGAACCACCGGTTGTCAGTATTTTCATTCAGTGGGGGTTAACTGAGGAGTGGCGGTAGCTGAAGGTTGGCCGGTTTTGAGATCGATACCAATTGTAAAAACAACGTCATAGGTGGAATTAGCCTTTAGTTCACTGATGGTAGCATCGGTAAATCCAGCAATTTTGGATTTGAAATAGGCGGAACTGGTAGATAGGGCTGGTTTTAAGCTAATTAGGTTACCCACGATCGATTCCTTGGAATTACCAACAGCAACACTACTGAAACCCAACTTGACCAGCTCAGCCTTGATAGTAGCCGCCTGACCACTGATATCGGTAGCGTTTAGGACCTGGAGCTTGATAGTTTTGGCGGGCATGACAGCAGTGACTTCGGGGGTCGGGGAAAGTTCAATAGTAGGAACCGGAGTAATTAAATCGGCGGAAGGATTGGTAACACCACCATCTTTGTTACTTTGGCTCAATACTGCCCAAACAATAACAGCGGCAATAATGGCCGTGAAAAGAAATACGGCAATGATGGGGAGGATATTTTTTTTGTTTTCCATAGGTACTCCTATTATACCAGCCACCGGTAGAGGAAGGTTACTGGGTAAATTAATATCAATAGCTAATTGAGTTTCGGTATAAATAGTTTTATCAACATCGGGTAAATCGAGATTGGCGGCGATAATCTCGGGAAGAAAGACTTTGGAAACATGGGTACTAAAATAGGATTTAGAATAATTGATGATTTTTTTAACTTCGGGAAGGGCTTTTTTAATGGGAGAGGTGAAATAAACCTTACCCTTTGAACAGAGGGCAGCAATATATTCGGAATCAGAATCAAGTGGGTAAAAGACAAAAAAGGGTTCCTGATAAAAACCGGAGAATACTTTGGCTAAAGATTCGGAAACTGCAGAATATTTTAGTTTAAGATTGAGAAGAGAAAGGTTGGCAAGAAGCGGGGCTAATTTTTTTTGATTGAAAATACGGGTAGAAACTAGGGTTTTGTCGCCCCGCGGGATCAGTTCAAAGGTAACCGAACCGGGATCAATATCAAAAGAGACCATGTCTTTGCTTAGCGCCACGACCTCTTTGGGGTCAAGAGTAGTAACAGCCTGATCGTAGATAAAAGATTTGGTAAAAACGATGTCGTCTTCAATTAAAACGGTAGCGGAGGTAAAATGATTACTTTTAAGAAATTGAGAAAGGCGAGTAATTTCGGTGTCAGGCAGTGTTTGCCAAAGATTAATGTCAAAGGAGAGGATATTGTCGTCGTGACGATTTAGATAAATATCCAAAGTTTTGGCTTTGGGCCAAATAACCACCCGCTGACCTCCAAATAATGACATTAAATAAGGATAGCACAAATTGAGGGATGGTAAAATTTGGTTATGAATATAGATATGTCAAGTCATGGGGTGGTGGCGGTCATCATAAAAAACGATAAGTTTTTGATGATAAAAGAGGCTCAAAAATTACTCAATGGTCATTGGGGGCCACCGCACGGAGTTTGTGGTCCGGAAGATGTAAACGAAGAAGCAACAATTATCCGAAAGACGAAATCAGAAACCGGCTTGGAAGTAATACCGATCGAATCGAAAATTTGGAAAAGAAAACTTTTGGAGCAGTAGCCGGAGACGTATAAACGAAAAATTTTTTGTGATTACCACCTCATATGTGAGAATGCCTTATTGGCTTCGGCCATACGTTCGACTTCGGCACGGCGGGTGACCGCGGCACCCTCGGAATTGAGGGCAGACAATAGTTCGGCAGCTAATTTTT
>CAZSLG010000084.1:2132-2995 GCA_964607745.1 uncultured Gammaproteobacteria bacterium
GGGCGGCGTTGACTAGCCAGCGGATGGCCAGAGAATATTGGCGGGTACCACGAACAGGAGTAGGAACCTGGTAGACGGCACCACCGATACGTTTAGGTCTGACTTCGACTTTGGGTTTGATATTGTCGAGAGCCTGTTCGAGGGTAGTTAATATATCCTCGGTTTTGGACTCTTTTTTAAGAAGATCCAGAGCTCTGTAAACCTGTTTTTGAGCTGAGGTTTTTTTACCATCCCGAAGACTCCGATTGATAATTTTGGCCACAATCGGACTCTGGTAGAGAGTATCGGGTTCTAGACGACGAATTTTGGTTTGACCTTTTCTGGACATATAATTTAATTTTTAATTTAAAATTTGAAATTTTTAATCAAATATAAATGTTTTAATTTTAAAATTAATTAATTAGATATTGAATAAAAATTAAGAATTAAAAATTATAAATTTACGCTTGCGTTTTAATGGGGCGTTTGGCGCCGTATTTACTACGGGATTGAAGACGGCCGGCGACCGGTGAGGCGTCAAAACGACCTCTGATTATATGATAACGAATACCAGGGAGGTCACGAACCCGACCGGCGCGGATAGAAACAATGCCGTGTTCGGCTAAATTGTGACCGACACCGGGAATATAAGCAGTAATGGTGGAATGATTACTTAGACGGATTTTAGCAACTTTGCGTAAAGCTGAATGGGGCTTTTTGGGAGTCATGGTTTTGACAACCGTGACCACTCCCTTTTTCTGAGGATTATAGGTGGAAACTATAGTATTTTTGATACTATTAAAATTACCCCGGAGAGCAACGGATTTGAGTTTCTCCCGACGGACAATTCTCTTTTTGCGAATTAATTGATTGATAGTGGGCAT
>CAZSLG010000085.1:0-2988 GCA_964607745.1 uncultured Gammaproteobacteria bacterium
AAAGGATCCATGGGAGATTATTGAAGAAAAATATCCAAAAGATAAAGAAGTTGACGGTGAAGTGACCCGAAAAGAAAAATACGGTTATTTTGTTAAATTAGAACCGGGGATTGAGGGTCTAATTCATATTTCAAAACTAAAGGGAGATGAAAACCTTAAGATTGGTCAGAAAATCAAAGCATTTATAGAAAGGGTTAGTAAAAAAGAACGTCGGATGAGTCTTGTTCTTCCTCAAACAGAAAAGCCAGTTATGTACAGGTAAAATTCTAAATATTAAATCTCAAGTCACAAATAAGCTTTAAACATTTCAAGTTTAAAATTTTAAATTTATTTGGAACTTGGAGCTTAGGATTTTTAATTTATTCTATAAGTCCTTTTTCCTCCTCCGAAGCAATGACTTTAAAGCCAACGTGGTTGTGGCCGGCAAAGAAGAGACCTTCTCCAACTCCAGCTTGAAGTAAAAAATGTTTTTCTCCTCCGGTCAAAAAGAAAGTTTTAGCAATTAACTCAACTGCGGCCGTTGATTGTTTTAAAATAATTTGTAGGGATGAGTTGGTAATAATCGCTTTTCCCTCATCGGTTGACAAAAAATCCTCTACATCCTGAGTAATCGTTGTTAACCCCAAATGATATTTACGGGCACGCTTAGCAAAAGAGTGAAGATAGGCTCCCGAATCTTTTTGTTTAATTAGATACCAGGCCTCGTCAACAATCAAAACCCTTTTTTTCTTTTCCCGACGGACCCGATTCCAAATATAATCAAGAACGATGTACATAGCCACCGGTCGCAAATTCTCTTCCAGGTCGCGGATGCCAAAAACCGTAAAAGGATTCTTTATATCAAAGTTTGAATGCTGATTAAAGATGCCCGAGGCAGAACCGGAGACGAACTTTTCTAATCGGTCAGCCATTTCTCTTGACTCGGGAGTTTCCATACCGGCAAATACTTTGAAAAGATCTTCAAGAAGAGGCGGCTCAAGTGAAAACGTTTCCGGATCCTGAGTAATCCCTTTTTCTCGGTAGGTCAAAACCAAAGCTCGGTCCAACATGGCGTCTTGAGAAGGAGTGAGTTCTCCCATAATTACCCGCATCAAAGAATGAAGGTCAAGAATTTTGTTAGATAACTCATCCGGGCCCGCGTTGGTTTTTTCCAAATCAAACGGGTTAATTTTATAACTGGATGATGAAGAAAAAACCACGTATTCTCCACCAACGGCCGGCACTAATTTTTCATACTCATTTTCCGGATCAATAATAATTACATCGGTTCCCATCATTAACAACCTTAAAGCTTCGAGCTTGACCATGAAACTTTTTCCTCCACCAGATTTTCCCAAAATAACCGAATTGGCATTTTCTAAAGTAAATCGATCAAAAATAATTAAAGATCCGTCATGTTGATTAAGGCCATAAAGAATACCCTCATTGCGGGTGAGAGAAGCTGTAGCAAACGGAAAGGTTGTTGCGAGGGATGTTGTATCCATATTGCGCCAGACCCCTAATTTATCATAAAAAATTGGCAGAGTAGATTTAAACCCTTCTTCCATTTCTAAAGTTGCCTGGCGGGAAGTAATTAAAAGAGACGATAAAACCGAATCAATTTCTTTGGTAATTCTGTTTAGTTCTTCAAGCGAATCAGCGGGAATAGTCACATAAAGTCCAAATTGGAAAAATCTTTCCGCTCCTTTAGCCAGTTCCGCTTGAAGAGAAAGAGCATCGTCCAATGCTACTTGAACGATTGGGTCAACCACTTTCCCGGCCTTAATATCGCCTTCAATAGTTGCCTCCATTTCGGCGATCTTTATTTTCATATCATCAAGAACATTTTTGGACTCTGTTGGATAGATATACATAGAAATATAGAGAGGATGGTCAAAAGTGATTAAGGAATAAAGCCAGTTTGGGGAAACATAACGGGGATAGCCAACAACGTACAAAGTTCGGTAAAATTTTTCGTCAATTTTCAAACTGTTAAAATCCACCTCAACATAAGACGGAGCAATTAAATCTTTAGTAGAAACGGAACCGGCCGCCAAAAAGTCAGCCATGTTACCACTCCCAACAGATTTTAGATTATTGGCGGGAGATTGATTGGTTGTTGGCTTTCCCAATAGGTTAAACATATTTTACAAATAATTAATTATTTATTATTTATTTAACGAGCTATTTATTTTGCGAGTTAAAACAAACTCGTAAAACTCCCTGCCTGCCGGCAGGCAGGTCTAAACTCGCTAAATAATCAACAGTTTTTAACTTGATGACATAACTACATCCGTATAACTCTCAATCGGGGCCAGTCGACGACCGGTCGCCGAAGGGTTATAAAGATTGTAATAAAGTTCAGTTAACTCTTGACGTTGTAAAATACTACCTTTTAGACCGATTTTTGTGATTAATCGGAGTAAATTATCCCTCTTTGGATAAAGGGCAGTTTTGGCTCGGGTAAAAACATATTCTTTATTCAGTGAGCCAGGATTAGCCCCTGAAATTCCCATTTCAAGTGGCGAAAAAGGAACAACGAAAAAAAAGCGTTTTTCCAAAACTGTATTTATTTTAATAATGCTTTTGATAAATTCCCGGTAACCTAGCATTCTTTTTTTCAAAATATCAAGACTTTGTTTATTTATTTTTTCTTCAAGATAGTCTAAATATGTTGAAACATCAATTTTTTTGGAGAGAATCAAGATTTGGACAGGAAAAGATAAGGAATTTAATAGTTCGGAATAGGCATAGATCATCGACGATTGCTCCTCGGTAGAGAGGAGCCAAAAGTTAACGGCTCCGACTTCAATGACGGCCGCGGCAGAAAAATCTTTCATCAGAACAACATCGTCTTTTATTTCCTCGATCTCTATAAAAGATTGAGTTGAGGCTTTGACAGGCGATGTTGGTTTAGTGGTTGGCATAATCAATAAATCCTAAATTATAAATCACAAATCACAAATAAATCATAAATATTAAATAATAAATTCTAAACAGTTTAGTATT
>CAZSLG010000086.1:0-2244 GCA_964607745.1 uncultured Gammaproteobacteria bacterium
CGCTTTGCAAAATACTTTAAGCCTTCTTAATCAGAAAACAAACAAGGCTGACTACAAAAAAGTTCAGAAAGAACTTGAGGAATTCAAAAAAATGCTTCCCAAGGATGGGGAAATACCAGTCAGCGCGCCAGAAGAAAAAACTCAATCTAATTTAAATTTGCCAACCCCTCCGGCGACTCAAATTAGCCCGAAGATAGAACTACCTAAGGAAGCATCACCGGAAGTAAAATAATACTACCAATCCGACCAATACTACCAATAAGCCAATAAATGATTTAATAAACCAATGATTTAATTATTTAATCATTTGCTTATTTGTTTTTCATTCATTGGTGGTATTTGTTTATTTGTAGTATTGGTAGTATTAGTCACTTTAGGAAGTTCAGCGGATTTAGTACCTGCCCGCCTGAACGAACTTCAAAGTGTAAATGCGTCCCCGTCGATCTTCCTGTTGAACCCATATTTCCAATTTGACTTCCTTGAGAAACCGAATCACCGGCATTGGGAGAATACGAAGAGAGATGAGCATAAAGAGATTGGTATCCATTTCCATGATCAATAATTACATGACACCCATAACCCCAATTAAGACAACCGGCGTAAATAACCGTTCCCGAATCGGCGGCCAATACAGGCGGTTGAGAAGGATTGGCTATATCCAGCGCCATATGATATGCGACCGGATATTGAGTAATACTGCCTGAGGTCGGCCAGATGAAATTAGATGAACCACGAACTCCAGCTTGAATAGTAGCAATAAATTGGGTCTGAATGACGGGTTTGTTTTCAATCACTCCACCAGGGACAAAAAGAGTCTGCCCCGAACTAAGTGAAAAAGTATCAATATCGACAAAATCATTTAAGGGAAAGTTTACGATGTTTTGAGCGGTTACTTTATATTTTTTTGCAATCGAATAAACCGTTTCTCCTGTTTCTACTTTGTGGACAACACCATCAAAAGGAGGAATTTCTAAAACTTGACCGGGTTTAATCAAATCGCTTTTTAGATTATTTGACCATTTTATACTATTGACGGAAATATTAAATTTTTTCGCAATCGAGGCTAAACTATCTCCCCCGACCACTTGATAGCTTATAATTTCCGGTTTTACTGAATAGACCGTTCCTAAACTGCCACCATATGGATTATAGGAAACTACTAAGGCTTGATCATTATTATTTTGATTATTTAACGACTGTAAAAAGGGAGTGTTTTCAGCAATAATCGGGCCGCCAACAACGGCCGCCGCCACAATCATAAGAAAGGAAGTATTTAAAAAAGATGAAGAATATTTACCCCGTTTAACGATTAAAAAGGCAACGATGATATCTTTAATACCTTCAAAAATCTGCCCGGCGCTAATTAGTCGGGATAAAAGGTAGTCTTTTAAAAAGATAATAAACTCGCCTATTTCATTCATAAACAGGCTTTTATTATACCATGATAACCAACCCCCGTAGGGGTTTGATTTATCAAACCTCTATAATATAATCGTTATTTTTGTTTTGGGTTTCATAAATGAAACCCCTACAATCTTTACATCATTGCGTTGGTAATCCTCTCAAGCGCAACTTCAAAAGCGGCTTGCTTCAAAGGCATCTTTTTTTCAACTGACTTTTTCCAGATCGCCTCAAAAGCTTTTTCCATCATGACCTTTAGTTTGTCATTAACTTCCTTTTCCGACCAATAATATCCGGCTTTTCCTTGAACCCATTCAAGGTAAGAAACTGTCACTCCACCGGAATTTGCCAAGACGTCAGGAACGATTATTTTGCCCTTTTTAGCCAGGTATTCATAGGCTTCCTGGGTCAATGGGCCGTTGGCCATTTCAATGATAATATTTGCCTTGATATTTTTCATGTTTTTTTCGTTAATGACATTCTCCAAAGCCGCCGGCACTAATATGTCGACCGGTAACTCTAAAAGCTCCTCGTTCGTGACTGTTTTTCCGTATTTGATATCACAAACGGAGCCTTTGCAATAGCATCCTGACACCAGGCCTTTTTCTTTTTTGCACTCCATGGTTTTACTAACAGACAGTCCGTCCTTGACATAAACCCCGCCCTTAGAATCGGAAACTGCCACAACCTTAAAGCCAGCCTCAGTTGCAAGTTTGGCAAAATAGTAACCGACGTTGCCAAAGCCCTGAATCGCTACGCTCAAAGCACTAAATTCTAAATTCGAAGTTCCAAACTGTTTAGAATTTTTAATTTGAGA
Organism: uncultured Gammaproteobacteria bacterium; assembly: GCA_964607745.1. Taxonomy (GTDB): domain Bacteria; phylum Patescibacteriota; class Microgenomatia; order UBA12405; family UBA12405; genus UBA12158. The sequence goes on from CAZSLG010000086.1 coordinate 2,219, forward strand.
TTTATCATTTATTTGTGATTTGGGAT
>CAZSLG010000086.1:2254-2942 GCA_964607745.1 uncultured Gammaproteobacteria bacterium
CTTTGGACCTCGCGACTGCGAGGCGGCTCCAACGGAGTCAAAAAAATTCTGATATTGAGCCTTTTCAAGTAACGCCTGCAAGACAAACAGCCCTCCCCGTCCGGTTGCTTCAGTCCTACCCAAGCTTCCTCCCATTGCGACCGGTTTTCCGGTAAAAGTGGCCGGGCTTTTGTAACCAATGATTTTTTGATATTCATCAAGCATCCAGCTCATTATTTCCGGAGTCGTATTAACGTCAGGAGCCGGGACATCAACGTCCTCACCGATGACGTGAGCAATCCTTGACGCAAACGCCCGTGACAGCCTTTCCAACTCGCCTTTTGACAATTTTTTTGGATCAACGACGATGCCACCTTTTCCTCCACCATAGGGCAGGCCGGCCACGGCACATTTAATTGACATTAAAGTAGCCAAAGCCTGAACTTCCTCGCGAACTGTATCATGATGGAATCTGATCCCACCCTTGTAAGGACCAAGAGCGCTATTATGTTGGATTCTCCAACCCTTAAAGACCTTTTTTTTGCCTGTATCCATTGTTATGGTCAGCGCAAATTCATGAGCAAATTCCGGCTCAATGAGACGTTTAATCATCTCACCGTCTAACTTCATTTTTTCGGCGGTTTTAGTGATCAGTGCTTGTGCCGATTCAAGCATCTTCTTTCCTTGTGAATCCATAGGTTTATAATTG
>CAZSLG010000087.1:0-2939 GCA_964607745.1 uncultured Gammaproteobacteria bacterium
TAGTCGAAATCCCCGCCGAAGTTAAAAAAAGTATTAAGTTTGTCCCCGTCTCCCACTATTCCGAAATCTACAAAATGATTTTTAATAAATCATAACGGTCTGCCTAATCGCTTCGACACTTTTAGGCATTGTACTATGCCGTCTTACAATGTCATCCAACAAAGTTCCCTCAACTGCTGCCTCAACTAACTGCGGGTTATAACCACGAGCCAGCAAGTCTGTTGCTTTCAAACCACCGTCTAACATCGCTCTGAAATCCTTAACCAAATTATCCATTATTTCTGGTTGTGGTTGGGTATTCATATAGGTGAAATATATCACACAAACTACATCTTTTCCAATGTCTTGATTCCCAATATTGTCAATCCATCTTTAATTATTTTTGCCGTCACTTTGGTTAAAAATAACCTTTGTTCCTCTTCCGGCTCACTGATTATTCGGTGTTTACCATAAAATTCATTATATTTTCTGGCCAAATTTAGCAAATATTCGCAAATCACTGCCGGGCTAAATCTCTCCGCCGCCTCGACTATCTTTTCACTATATTGATAAAAATATCGCAATAGTGCCTTTTCCTCGTCATTAAAAAATGATAAATGGTTAATGTTAAATGATAAATGTGTACCGGCCTTGCCGAGTACACTTCGGCATCTGGCATAAGTGTATTGCAGATACGGTCCGGAATTACCATCCATGCTCATCACTCTTTCCCAGTCGAAAATAACATCCCTTTTAGGATCGGCCATTAAATCATTAAACTTAATCGCTCCGATGGCTACCGCCTCAATTTCTGCCTCAGAATTAGATGGAGCGATCTTTTTTGCCTGTATCTTGGCTGTATCAATTATCTCTGAGAGGTGAATTGTGTCACCCTTTCTAGTGGAAAACTTCCCATCTTTCCAACGGATTAATCCATGAGCTATATGGACATATTCTGTGTCCCAACCCATCAGCCTCGACGCTGCAAACACTTGTTTAAAATGTAAGCTTTGTTCCGATCCTACCTCATAAATCACCAAATTTGGATTCCATTTTTCTTGCCTAAACACTGCCGTCGCCATATCGCGGGTAAAATATGTCGTTGCCCCATCAGATTTTACAAGCATCGCTGGCGGCAATCCTTCCAATTCTACAATTAACGCCCCCTGTGATTCTTTCGTTAGGCCTTTATCTTTCATTCTTTGAATCACATTGGGTAACATTGGTAGATAAAAAGCCTCACCGTAGGCATTGTCAATCCTTACTCCCAATAGCTCATAAACTCGATTAAACTCCTTCATCGAGATATCGACACATTCCTGCCATATTCTTTGAGCTTCCACATCACCATTTTCCAGTTTGGCAAACCAGGCCCTGGCTTCATCGTTTAAACTTTCATCTCTCTCTGCCTCTTCGTGAAACTTTACGTATAGTTTTTCCAGATCAGAAATAGAAGCCATATTTAACCCGGCCACTGCCGGGCCCCAATGTTTAATGGCGGTAATCATTTTTCCAAATTGGGTTCCCCAATCACCCAAGTGGTTATCCCCAATACTCTTCCAACCCAATATTTGGTAAATATTGTAAAGTGCTTGGCCGATGTTTGTTGACCGCAGGTGGCCGATCCCAAAAGGCTTAGCAATATTAGGGGCACTGTAATCAATCACCACGGTTTTACCTTTCCCAATTTCTTTAAGCTCATTATTTGTTTTTTCATCCAATATCTTTTTAGCTTCGTCAACCAATACTTCCTGTTTTAGCCATAAATTACTATAACCAACAACTTTATCCACTTTTTCCACCATATCCAATCCGATTGCATCGACATTACCCCTGACGGCAAAATCACCAAAATTTTCGGCTGGGTGAGTTATTGGCACACCAACTTTGTCGTGTATTTGTTTGGCCAAAAAATAATATTTTTTCTCTACTGAATTTTTTTCAACTTTCTTAACCTCAAGGTCGGATAACTTTTTTGATTCGAAATCAATTTCAACTTCCGGATTATTCTTATCAAGTATTAAAATCTCACCATTTCCACCGAGGTTTTCAGTCACATAACCAATAAATTCTTTGGCAATTTTTAATAGTTCCACCCTATTACTCTCAAATCCATCCATCACGAAATAACCATTTGTTGATTCCGGGGTTAATTTAGTCCGGTCGCACTGCCGCCAGTTCCAACTTCGACAGGTAACATCCAAATCATCCCGCCAGATTAACTCGCCACCAAACGCCGGTTTGCTTTTAGTTGATCCAATCGCTACCCATCTTTCCCCGCCCTTAGCCAGTGTTAACTCTAAATCACCACAAGCTTGACTTAAGTTTTCTCCGCCAAACGGGGTTAAATATTTAACACTAAAGGCATTATAAATATTAACTATGGCGTTAATGTCGGGAAGTTTTGAACCTTCCAGTAGTCTTTTGGTCAAGGCCACGTGTGACGGTTCGGCTCCTTCTATTGCTCCGAAATCCTTAAATACTTTTCGATAATCAATTATTCTTGTATCTTTTTCCCAGGCGTCTTTATCAGTATTTATAATAAAATCATTTTCAATATTATCCAGAAACTTGGCCGCTTCTTCACGTTTTATACCGGCGTTAAACCCGTAAATAATTGGCACCACCTCCACCATCTCCGGAAATTTCTCAAAAACTTTTTTGTCAATTTTAAATTTCATATATACATTCTATATCAACAAAACTTCAGCTAAAAGCTGATCCGCCTTTGGCGGAAAAAAATCCCGCACTTCCTAGAAGGACGGGATTGCTCTCGTGGTACCACCTTGCTTAACCTCTTTTGCGTTTTACGGTTCACTCCGGACCTTATTTGCGGGTCAGCCACCAAATCGCGACTTTGGTATTGCTTTAGGCAATTATAACATCACCGGTGTTATTATTAAACTGTGAAACCGATTTCTGAATTGACTTGTGACCAAATCAAAACTATCAAACTCATC
>CAZSLG010000088.1:0-2885 GCA_964607745.1 uncultured Gammaproteobacteria bacterium
GTAACTTCCAAAGTTACTTCGGAAGCCAGTACCTGGGAAATTAAAAGTGGATTTACAAAACTGTTTATAACAATACTTATTTGAGCCAATACACAAAAGAGTTTTCCCAACTTTTTGTTCACAATCCAGTGTAACATCCCTAACTTATACTGACAAACAATGATAAAAATAGAATCTTCAGTGTTATGATCTAATCATGTTTTACGGATTTACTGAGTCGGAAAGTTTTGATGACCCCACAATTTTAAATCAATTTAAACACTATAAAGTGGTAATCGAAAAACGGGGAGACGGAAAAGGGTATTGGCATATCATCATTTTGTCGATTGATAATCAAGATATCGAGAATGTGGTTAGAAAAATTTCGATTGCATTAAAACCCGACTGGAATGCGATGTTTTACGACAAAGATTATTTATATTCTGTTTTTAAAGACAAAGTTTTTAAATTAAAAATGAAAAATAACTGGCAATTATCTGATTACGAGGAAGTAAGAAAACATGCCAAGGAGGTTGATGTTGGAGATTTGGATTTAAATGAAGTATTTGCGCATTATAAAAAACTACTTGGCAATTAGCTGAATATCTGTTCTAAGGGTCGTTTTAATCATGGAACTCTGGGATAATTAGGAAAGAGAGGTTATAATACAAACATTCGGGGATTGGCGCAATTGGCTAGCGCGCGCGGATGGGGTCCGTGAGGTTGCTGGTTCGAATCCAGTATCCCCGACAGAAATTTATTCACTAATCACGTATTTTGCGTTTCCTAGCTCGGTTACTTTGATGGCACTATTGGCTGCCCCGGGTGTCGGATTGTACCCGCCCACTTTTGTTTTGACTCCATCAATCTTTATTTCTCCGCTTCCGGTTGTTTTTGCCAAAAGTTTAATTGTAGCCAGCCGCACCGTTCCCGTTGCTAAATCTGTCGGTTTCATGTTCAGGTTGGCAATCGCTATTAATCTCAAACACTTTTTGCTTTTATCCACCGATGCATCTACTAAAATTCCCAAAACCTCTTGATTGAGTTCCACCAAAGAAGAGGTGTCAGTTTCACTTATTTCCAGTTCATTTCCAAAACAAATTTGAGTATCAATTGAACTTATTTTGGCACCACTTTCAGTCTCTGCCACCAGCTGAATGCTAATTTGGTCTTTTGTCTTTCCCTCAATTAATTTGGGTTCAATCAGCAGTTTAGTTTTAGCAAAATATGACATTTTAGGGGTACTTTGTTTTTTTCTTATTAATAAAACACATCCCGTCAATACAACCATGCCCAATAAGGCAATAATTATATAAATAATTTTGTTTTTCATAACGTTAATATTCCAGTATATCAGTAAACTTTTACCCTCACTAGTGTGGTAAGATAGACCATCTCTACTAATTGGAAAAAATACCATCGCTTTCAGGATAAACCCGGCTGGTGTGGACCGGCGGTTATTCAAATAGTTCTGGCCAAGGCCGGAATTGACAAAAGTCAGACCGCAATTGCCAAAAAAGTCTATAAAAAATGGTGGGGAGTACCACAGCAAATGATTTTGGCCTATCTTAGTAAATTTTTCAAAATCGTTAATTATAAACAAAATGCCACTTTTAAGGACATTACCTTTCATCTAAAAAAAGGAAACGTTATTGTCGTAAATTGGTGGGATGATTTGGACGACGAATTACCCGAAGGTCATTATAGTATTGTCGGAAACTACGATGGTAAACTCAGGACCCTTACCCTGGTTGATCCCACCAATGCCCGGAAAGGTATCTGGACCATTAAGTCTTCGGAGTTTAATAAAAGATGGTATGACACTCTCGACACCCATGACCGAACCTGGGTTGAAGGCTGGATGCTTTGGGTCGATCCCAAAAGCAAAATTTTTTAAACCGTTTTTGGCCTAATAATCAATCTTAGGTCATTTTTTATCCGTTCGGGTAAATTATCTCGTAATATAGCACCCCTCTGCGTCAACGATCTGGGATTTTTGGGAGTATCGTCTACGTCCGCTCGGCATCTATTAAGGTCGATTATCACCTGTTTGGCTCCATTATCTAAAGCCAAACGTGCCGCTATCGCCAAACAAGCATTAAGACTTCCACCCTCAAGGATCACCCTTTTTGGATTTTGAGTCAGGGCGTTATATACTCTGACTTCGCCTGCATGCGGCTCCTTTCCCACCACATAACCTTGTCTCTTTTTCTTTTCTCCAACTCTGGTCAACTCATCAGATTCACTATAACCCAAGAAAATTTTACGGTTTCGATTCACGGTGTTTAGTAGAATACAAAGAAACAGCTTTAGTTTCAAGATCGCTGATAATATAGTTGGTATTACGGCCAATTTTTGCTATAATCAAAGTCCATGAAAACTCACTTTGTCTTCGATTTTGACGACACCCTCACCAACAGCTACGATGTCAATCAACAACTCTTTGTTGACACCTTTATTTCCCATTTGCCTAAACTCGACGAAACTTACCTACGTGATCTTCATTTCCGCAGCCGGGGAAAATCCATGCATTTGCAGTTCGAGGAAGCCGTTAAATACATAAATTTAAAAATTGATCCTCAAAAATTAGTCGAGGAAAACGAAAAACTTCACATCGACAACGCCGATAAATTTAATAGTATGAATGCTTTCGAATCAGTCAAGGAATTACTCGAAACAGTCCGAACCAAAGGTAAAAAAATCTCTATTTGTACCAATCGCCAATATGGTTCTCAAAAAATTATTCTAGAAAAAAATGGTCTAACTAAATATTTTGACAATGTCATCTCTTGCCTCGACGAAGGCCATGAAAAACCCGATCCATACTGCCTTTTGAAACTGATAGAAAAATATGATGAACCCAAAGATAACTATATTTACTTCGGCGACTCCAAAACCGATCATGA
>CAZSLG010000089.1:0-2866 GCA_964607745.1 uncultured Gammaproteobacteria bacterium
CGATAGGCAACCAAATCAGAGGTGGAAAATTCAACTTCGTTAAATTCCGTTGTTAGTTTCAATTTGCCCCCTCGCTACGAAACGGAAAACGAACGGAAGCCCCCCTTAGTGCTTCGCACAGATAGTCTCGGCTTCGCCTCGCATTATATCTTTACAGGTTTTGCCATATTCCAATAAACATCAAAAATTATCTTTATCGCTTGCGAAACCTCTTTATTTTTTATTATAATCCCTACCAAATCTCCTTCTACCGTATAAAGTGCAACTCTTTCGCCAAAAATAAAAATCATGCAGGGAAAATCTTTAAGACTTTCAAGAAATCTCAATTCTGTTATTTTTTTGTAATCTTTTTCGTGAAACCTTGGCTCGTCAAACTTTTCAATGATGATTTTTGCAGGAATTTTATTAATTAATCTTATATTTGCAGCATGTTCAGGTAAATGCTTCAAAATCTCTACTGATTTTGAATAAGAACCAAAATAATAAGTTTGTTGTTTTTCTCTAAAAACTTCTGCTAAAATTGTTGAAATTCCTTTAAATCCTTCGTAAATCTCAACGCTTGAAGATTCTTTTATTTGTTTTTTTAATCCTTCAAGTTCTGGTAGGGCAGAAATAATAAGTTTCTTCTTTTCTTCCATATCATTAATAAGTTTTTTTGGTTCTGTTGCTTCAAAAAAAGTTACATGTCCCTTTATTATTTTAGAAACTAATCCTTTTGAAGAAAGATAGTTCAAAGTATTATAGATAGTTGTTCTTGGGAGATTTATTCTTTTTGCGATTTTTTGAAGATTTATTGAACCTAGTGGTAAAAGTGCTAGATACACTTCAATTTCCTTATCCGTTAAGCCATACTCTTTCAATGCTAATTCTGTATTTTTAGTCATATTTCCTATTATTTAATCGTAATATATAAATCTTTCTAATTGTCGTCCATTTTGGTGGACAATTATTAATATATTCATTCAACTTAACTTATTCAAGAGGCAAAATGACATTAGAAAATAAATTACAAACAATTGAAAGAGAAGCAGAAAAGCCCGAACAGCTTTCACTTAGAGATAAAATTAAGTACGGAGTTATAAATTGGGCTATCGATACAAGTGCAAAAACTGGAGCTTATGCTCCTTTAATGGGAGCAATGGAAGCATATAACGGACTTGACTTTGATCAAATTTTACAGTCTAGAGCAAGTGCTGCTTTAATCGACGCGGGTTTAGCAAGAGCATACACTAAAACTGCAGACTATTTAGGAAAAAAGTTTGATGTCGATATAAAAGATTCAAGTCCAAAAGCTTGGACCTTAGATGCCTTGGCTATGATTGGAACTCACGCACCAGTTTATGCAGGAATACTTGCGGTAGCAGGAGCAGATGCCAAACAGATAGGATATGCTTCTTTAATGGGTGCAGCCATTGGTCTTTCAACTTCAAAACCATTCAGAAAATATATTCTTGCACCATGGAGAAAGTATTGTGGATATAAAAAATAACTTCTTTTTTAGAAAAAAGAAGCAAAAAATAACGGCGGGGGCTTCCTAACGAACGACTAAAACGAAAAACGCTCGGGGGCAAACTCTTCGGGATTTTTTGCTTCGCAAAAATCGTTGCACTATCCCTTGGTCTCCGCTACGCTCCGACGCAACTAACAGGAATTTAACGGTTCCGAAACCTTGCAGGTTTCTCCACCTAAATTGAATTTTGGAGGTCGCTCGGCTGGGTTGCCTGCCTCGCCTCCGCCCGCCAGCAAACGAATGATTTATAAAGATGTTAATTTTAATTGTATAATATGAAGTTAAATTATATTCCTCTATTGGCAATTTTGTTAATTGTGATTGTTTTTGTTAGTGGATGTACTTCACAAACTCCATCAAACACTCAACCACAACAAGTTACTTGTAATAAACCATATATTTTGGTTGGAACTTCTTGCTGTTTAGACCAAAATGATAATTCTGTTTGTGATAAAGATGAACAAACTGAACAAGAAGAAACAACTACTACGCAACAAGAAGCAACACAACAACCATCTGGAACTAATTATCAAACTTGTGTAAATGACCTACTCAAAAACGAATGTAAAAAATATGGGCTCATTTATACAGATTATAGCTCCGCTGTAGAGTTTATTACTTGTACGGATGATGGTGCTTATTCTTTGGATGATATTGGAGACGAAAGTAAATATTTGCAGGTTTATGCACCAACCAGAACTTTACAAATCAAATGTGGACAGTATCAAGAGCCTACAGATAATAAACAAAAATGTATGGAAAATCTATTTAAAAAATTATGTGAAGATGAAGGTCTTATTTATACAGACTATAGTTCGGCCGTAGGTTTCATAACCTGCACTGATGATGGTTTGTATGTATTAGGTGAAATCGGAGACGAAACAAAGTATAAACAAGTTTATGTTACTGATGTTGCAATAAATGCACAGTGTAGTTAAATGTATTATCTTTAACAATTAAGAGTTATGTATCTGAATGAATTTGCCTTACTTTACCATAGAACCAAACAACATCTGGGCATTTCTCAATCAATTTCTTATCTCCGGTAATAATTATACAATTATTCAATTTTTGTGCAGTAGAAAGATGCGCATCATCAAATTCTTCTGGAGTTGTTGGTGATAAATTTAGAGGATTTCCAATACAATTTAACTTTAGATAATCAAAACACTCTTTCCACATATTTTCAGTTATATCTCTATGCAGTTTTTCTTTTATTTTACTATTGGTTTCTATTTTGACTAAATCAGAAATCACTTTTTTAACAACAACTCTTTTCAGGTAGTCTATAACTTGTGGTTCACTTCCACCATTTATTTTCCATTCAAAATACGGAATAAGAACCCAACTATCTAA
>CAZSLG010000090.1:0-2865 GCA_964607745.1 uncultured Gammaproteobacteria bacterium
TGATAACCACATTACCGGTTTCATCGGGACCGACGGGTACATCGTCGGCGGGGGTATTGGGAATTTCTTCTAAAATTAGATTAAGTTCGGTTTCCTTGGTTTTTAATTTTTCTTCAAGGCCTTTTAATTTAGTTTTGATTTCTTTTCCTTGGGTAATTTGCTCGGGAGTTGGAACACCTTTAACTGATTTGGAAATAGTGTTTTGAAGGGCATGGAGCTCTTCAACGATCTTTAAAAGAGTGCGATATTCAGCATCAAAATTGAGCGCATCATCAAGCAGTTTTACCGGTTTGTTGCGGTTTTTAAGAGAGAGACGGAAAGTATCAGGTGCAGATCGGAGTAAATTAAGATCGATCATCTTGGGGTATTTTACCGCATCTTAACACCTATTTAAACATATCAAAATGTGTCAATGTGGATTTGTTACATATATCCCTTACTGATAAATGCCAAAACATGCGGAGAAAATGAAAATCCCCCGATTCGACTTTATGTCGAATCACCCCCTTTGAGGAAAGGGGGCTACAAGCCAATATCATTGGCAATGGATTGCATTGATAAAAGACAAATTTCGATGAATTTTTCCAGAGGAATATTAAGTTTATCAGCATCGGTGCATTGAGCTACTTCAGAGCGTCTGGTGCCGGCAGCAAATTTGGGTTCCTTAAGAAAACGCTTGAGCACTGAGGTGTTTTTGACATCGGCCAGTTTCCGGCTGGGGTAAACAAAAGCCACCGCCATAATTAACCCTGTAAGAGAATCGGCGCAAAAGATGGCCCACTTGGCTTTACTGTTATAAACATTTTCTTTTTGACGACCATCATGAGCCAAAATTATTTGGTGGACTAAGGGACTAATTTCCAGATTATATTTTTTTAAAACTTCCATTGTTTTTAAGGGGTGCTGTTCTTTGGTATCACCGCCGAAGTCAATGTCGTGGATTAATCCAGCCAGAGTCCAATCGTCACGGGATGGTTCACCGGAAAGAAGTTGGTTTTGGGCAGAAAGATTATCATAAATACCACCCATGCAGGCTTCGAGAGCCAGAGAGTGGTTAAAGATATTGGGTTCGAGGTTGGATTTAATAGCCTCTAAATACTTTTGACGATCGGGAAACATGTGCTAATATTAGCATGTTAGAGATTAAAGATAGAAAAATGACATATCAAAAAGTGGGCAAAGTAGTTCATTTTTTTGACAAGATTTTAGTAGCCGTGATTGAAGCCACTGATGGTGCCATCAAAGTCGGCGATATGGTCCGAATTGGAGAAGAGGGAACCGGGGTGGAGCAGAAAGTGGAATCAATGCAGGTGGAACATGCCCAAGTGGACGGAGTAGCCAAGGGAAAAGAAGCGGCTCTGAAAGTGACAGCTGCGGTCAAGACCGGCGACGTAGTCTATAAAGTTAAAGAATAGAACATATATTGTGGTAAAATCCACATATGGGTCAATTAGATGTTTGCCGATTACTGGCAGCGGCTGTTGTAGACAGAGAATGTCGGAGGCATTTAGTTGATGGTAAACTTGAAAAAGCTCTTGTGGTGGCTCGGGGTTCCAATTTAGGTTCGTTTAGAATTAATTTATTGCCAGAGGAAAGGTTTTTGCTGACTATTGGAGGCACTTTGCCTGAAATAACCCGACGTTTTATTCCGTCAGATGTTGATGTACCGGTTCACCGATGAATTTCCTACCATTGTTTACCTAACAATTCTTCGGCAGGTTTTGGAAAAACAGGAATTTTTTGGATTGATCCTTTAGTAACCCAAACAGGATTAAAAAGATTGTTTTGATCCTGAAGATGGTTTTTTTCCGGACCGGTAACTGAAATATTTAAATCCCGGGTGAAACAAGTGTAAAAGGTGTCTTGGCGGACAGGGGTTTTTTGATGATGTATCTCTGTAAGAGAGTCTATACCTATACCTAATTCTTCCTTAATTTCCCGAATAATGGCTTCTTTTGGTAATTCACCGGTTTCGACTCCTCCACCGGGAAGGGCATAATATTCCTGTCCGGTTTTAAGACGATAAATCAGCAGTAATTTATCCTGATTAAAAATTATGGCCGAAACCCGATGATTGGTACGTACTTTATTTGGGAAGGTGGGGTTTAATTGATTGACCGATGAATTTATTGAGTTTTTTTGGAAGAACATAAATACAAGTGTGGTCGGAAGAAATACCCAGTTCCAGTGGAGAACAAAGCATGCCGTCGGATTCAATGCCGCGGAGTTTGATTTTGGTAATGACTTGGGTACCATTGTTGGGGGCAAGAACGGCAGTGCCAGGGAGGGCCACAGGAACAAAGTCGCCAACAACATAATTGGCACAACCACAGACAATTTGGTGGGTATCTGAGTCAGAGATTTTAACCATGACAATTTTTAAATTTTTGGCGTCAGGATGATCTTTGATTTCCAAAACCTCGCCGATAATAATTTCTTTTTTGATAGTCGTATTTTCATTTTTCATGGAAGGGAACAAAATTACGTCTTTGATAGTAGGGGAGTCGGTTAAGAACTGGGTCAGACGGTCAAGGCCCATCCCCCATCCGGCAGTGGGCGGCATGCCGTACTCCAAGGCCCGGATATAATCCTCGTCAACCGACATGGCTGACTCCAATCCTCTTTTGGCTAGTGCCTCTTCCTGAAGCCAGCGGTCGCGCTGATCTTGGGGATCATTTAACTCATTGTAGGCCTTGAGAAGCTCGGTACCACAGGCTAAAAGCTGAAATGAAGCAATTTTATCGGGAGAGTCGGCAATTCTTTTAGCCAAGGCAATCATGCTGGCGGGGTAATCGGTAAGAAATAGTGGGCCGATTAATTTAGGACGGACATATTCTTTGTAGAGGGCATCAAACAGGGCCCCTA
>CAZSLG010000091.1:0-2840 GCA_964607745.1 uncultured Gammaproteobacteria bacterium
TTTGTTCCACCGTCTGATTCAATACCATGGCTTTTTCATTCCAACTCGCCCCCAAACCCGGAAGAATGATGATTTTATTATCCTGTTCTTCCACATTATCTCTAATCTTAAAATTATCGAATTGTCTGTAGTTGTCACCACCGAAATCGCCTCCCCAATTTAGTAACCCAACGCCACCGACGGATAGATCAGACCCTGTGTATGTATAATTAACCGCCAAAACACCATTAAAATATATCTTTATATTTGAACCCAACAATACAATCTTTATTTTGTGCCACGTATTTTGAGTCAAATCGAAATTCCTGGGAAATTGTATTGACGGATATGATGCCAACAACCAATAATTCGACCCAAACACTTTATGTAAAGTGATATTGTTGTTATCCTGTGGCCATCCGGGATCTGCAAATCTAAAACCAATCTGAAAATATTTACTTCTGTCATCAGAAACCCTCACAAAAAAAGTATCGTCAACTCCAGATATACTTCTTATATCAGCCTCAACCGTATAGTCAGTAAGACTAGATCCATTGGATAAGGGATATAAGAAAGAGTAACCTCCTGTACCAACCTTACCGTTAAGAACACTATCGGACACATACCAACTAGAACTTCCAACACTTCCTGCAACAAACTCCCACTTTGAGAGTGAAGGATCAGAAAAGTTATCAAAAAAATATGTCTGGCCTGTACATAAATTTGGCTTAATTAGTGCTAAAATTAAAATAAAGAAAAAAGTAAAAACATTAAATTTTGTATTTTTCATCACTAAAGAATAATCAGGAATAAACAGAATGTCAACAAAGAAAATACAAAAAGTCTCGGTAATTACGGTTAACTACAATGTTGCGAAACATATAAAAAGGCTTATTTGTAGTCTAAAAAAAATAGATAAAATAATTAAGGAGATTATTGTTGTCGACAATAACTCAAATGATGTTCATTCATTAGAAAAAGGCAGAAAAATTGTTTTAATTAAAAACAAAACAAATTTTGGATTCGCAAAGGCCGTTAATCAAGGAATAAAAGTATCAAAATGTGACATTATCTTATTAATTAACCCCGATTGTTATCTAGAAAACACGTCGATATTGTCCTCATTAAACAAAATATTTTCAGACAAAAATATAGGTGCTATAGGCGGTAGGTTAACAAAACCTGCACATAAGGGTTTTCAATTCTCAGCAAACAACAAAGCAAATTTCTTGACAGGAATTTTTGAGTTTACAAATTTAAAAAAACTATTTCCAGAAAACAAATATACAAAAATGTTTTGGGTAGAGAAAAACAGAAATATCAAACATCCTATTAAAGTAGAATCGTTGTGTGGAGCAAATATTATATTTCGTAAAAGTTTGGATAATAAATTAAATATTTTTGATGAGAGATATTTTCTTTATATGGAAGATATGGATTTTGGAAATAAAATCAATTCATTGGGATATAAAGTAATTTTTAATCCTAGTTCAGAAATAGTTCACATCGGAGGAAAAAGCAGTGGTTCAAAATACGGAACTGTTCTTAAACACTGGTATAAATCAAGAAAAATATATTTCAAAAAACACTTAAATATAGTCGAATCGTCTATACTTTCATTAATATTCACAATTGAAGAACTCTTACTATACATTTTTCATAAAATAAAAAATACATCTAATGTCTAACATTTCCCTCCTCCTCATCACCAAAAATGAATCGGAAAATTTAAAAAGGTGGAAAGATTGGCTGCCAAAACTTAAAAAAGTAGACGAATTAGTGGTTGTCGATGATAATTCCACCGATGATACCAAGAAAATCGTTAATAATTTCCAGTCCGAAAAATTAAAAATAAATCTTTTTAATAGGGGAATGGAAGGTGACTTTTCCGCCCAACGGAATTTCGCTATCTCCAAAGCCAAAAACGACTGGGTTTTATTTGTCGACGCCGACGAAGAACCGTCGGACAAATTAATTAAATTTTTAAACATCGAAGAACTAAATCCCAATATTTGTTTTGCCTTCAAACGGAACTTAATTTACATTGATCAAGTGGTCACCCACGGCCAAGCTCAAAACGATTACCCTATTCGCTTTTTTACTAAAGACTCCGGAAAATATATCAATTCTATCCATGAAATCTGGGAAACTGACAACTGCGTGGTCAAAATCAACAAACCCCTCTATCATTACTCTGCGCCTAATCTAAAAATATTTATCAGCAAACTCAATCTTTATTCCACTCTCCGTGCCCAAGAACTTTTCCAAAAACACGCTTCCGTTAATCTATTTCAAATCGTTTTCTACCCCCTCGCCAAATTCCTTCAAACTTATATTTGGCACCTGGGTTTTCTTGATGCCATTCCCGGTATCATCATTTGCACCAGTCTCAGCTTCTACAGCTTTCTCGTCCGCTCAAAACTATGGCGACTTTATCACGCCTCCTGATCTATCCTCTGCTCTTTTTCTTCTTTCTGGGGCAATTAGGACGCCTAAATTGGGGTCCCTTTAGTTTTCCCGTCCTCGATATTTGTATAGTTGCCTTTTCCTTAACTAATTTCCTTACCCAAAGGCAAACCGTTAAACCAAACAAGTTCCTACTAGTCTTTCTTCTAATTGCCGTTATTTCCAACTTAATTCACCTCCCCGGTTACCCTCTGCCACCGCTTCAGTCTTGGTTTTATCTTCTTCGGCTTCTTTCACTTACTCTACTTATTATTTACCCCCCAAAACTTACCTCAACTCAAAATAGATTTCTTGAAATTGCCCTTTTTTCTTCGCTCCTTTTTGGGTTTATTCAATACACTCTCTGGCCCGATTTTACCGCTTTTTTGGCCTTTAATTGGGACCCCCATCTATAT
>CAZSLG010000092.1:0-2826 GCA_964607745.1 uncultured Gammaproteobacteria bacterium
CGGAAGAGTCGACATCGTGATAGCTTCCGTCAACCAAAGTCACTTGAATATCGGTCACTGGATAGCCCAGTAAAACACCTTTTTCCGTTGCTTCCATGACACCTTTTTCAACAGAAGGAATAAATTCAGAGGGGATGGTACCGCCTTTGATCTTATTAATAAATTTTATACCCTCGCCTCTGGCAAGCGGTTCAACATTAATGACGCAATGTCCGTACTGTCCATGTCCCCCGGTTTGTTTTATATATTTCACTTCGACATCTTCTGCAGATTTAGTAATAGTTTCTTTATAGGCAACTTGAGGTTTTCCAACCGTGACGTTCATTCCCATTTCCCGCTTCATACGGTCAACGAGAATTTCCAAATGGAGCTCTCCCATTCCGGACATGATGGTTTGATTGGTTTCATGGTTGACTTTTACCCTAAAGGTCGGGTCTTCCTCGGCCAGTCTTTGCAGGGCGTAAGATAATTTTTCCTGATCGGCTTTTGTTTTAGGTTCGATCGCAAGAGAGATTACCGGTTCTGGGAAAACGATTTGTTCAAGAATAATTGGGCTATTTTGATCTGCCAGGGTGTCTCCAGTCTTTGAGTCTTTTGGTCCAATAACGGCGATGATCTCACCAGCATAGGCTTTATCAATTTCTTCCCGATTATTTGCATGCATTAAAAGAATACGACTAACTCTTTCCTGCTTGCCTCGATTAACATTATAAACATAGGAACCTGATTCCAAAACTCCGGAATAAATTCTGACATAGGTCAATTTTCCAACGTGGGGGTCAAGCTGGATCTTGAATGCCAAGCCAGTAAATTTTTCCTGTTGATTTAAAGCCCGTTTTTCTTCCAGTTTAGTATTTGGATTTATTCCTGTTATTTCTTTTAGGTCAAGAGGGGATGGAAGAAAATCAACAATAGCATCAAGGACAGGTTGAACGGCTTTATTGCGGAGCGAGGTCCCACAATAAACAGGGACGATTTTATAAGAAATGGTTGCTTTTCTTAAAGTAGCCTTTAACTCTTCGACAGTAATTTCCTCACCGTTAAGATACTTGTTCAAAAGTTGATCATCATGTTCGGCGATCTGCTCAACCATCTTTGACCGGGCTTTGGTTACTTTATCCTTAATGTCAGCCGGAATTTCATCAGTTGTTGTATATTTAATTCCTTGGGGATCTTGGTCCCAAATTTTAGCTTTTAAAGTTAGAAGATCAACCACTCCTTTAAACTCGGATTCTTTTCCGATCGGAACGGTCATTATAATTGGATTTGCTCCCAATCTTTCCTTTATCTCTTCAACGGTTGCTTCAAAATCGGCTCCCAACTTATCCATTTTGTTAATAAAACAAATACGGGGAACTTTATATTTATCAGCTTGACGCCAAACTGTTTCAGACTGACTTTGAACGCCCTCTTCAGCATCAAAAACAACCACTCCGCCGTCTAAAACCCGTAGGGATCTTTCGACTTCAGCGGTAAAATCTACGTGACCGGGTGTATCAATAATATTTATCCTGTTATTATTCCAAAATGTAGTGGTCGCAGCCGAAACGATCGTGATACCTCTTTCCCGTTCCTGAGGCATCCAGTCTAACTGAGTGTCCCCATCATCAATATCACCGATCTTATAGGTTTTGCCGGTATAGAAAAGAAATCTTTCACTGGTAGTGGTTTTTCCGGAGTCAATATGGGCGATCACACCAATATTGCGGATTTTATCGAGGGGAACATCGCGATTTTTTGTGACAACCGGTTGTTGTGCCATAGGTTTAGATTATAGATTCTAGATACTAGATGTTAGACAAATCCATAAAATCAATTTAGGATCAAAGATCTAACATCTATCATCTAACTTACCACTTAAGATGTGAGAATGCTTTATTGGCATCTGCTAACTTTTCTGTTTGGGCTTTTTTTGCGACGGCAGCTCCCTGGTTTTTTGAAGCCTCGACAATTTCAACCAATAACTTTTTATCAAAAGTATGAAACTCCTTATTGGTTCGTGCTTTAGCGGCGTCGATGATCCAGTTGAGCGCAAGTTTTAATTTTCTTTCGCGTCGGACCTCAATGGGAACCAAATAGGAAGCTCCTCCAAGACGACGAGGCTTGACTTCATGAATAGGGGAGACGTTTTCAATGGCAAGATGCAACAATTTTAAAGGATCTTCCGACTGTTTTTTTAATTCATCGAGCATTTTGTAGACAAGCCCTTCGGCAACCGATTTTTTACCACTGATCATCAAATAATTAATTAATTTGGCTACTTCAAGACTATTAAACAACTTGTCTTTTTTAAAAACCCGTTTTTTGTAACTGTGTCTAGGCATTGTAAAAAATATTAAATATTAAATATTAAAAATCAAAATGTCATATCAAAATTTAAAATTTTTTATTTTTAATTTGTTGTTTTGATATTTGATCTTTGATATTTGATATAGTTATGCTGATTTTACCTGTGGCTTTTTAGTTCCATATTTTGACCTTGAGCTAGTTCGTTTTTCAACTCCGGCTGTGTCAAATTTTCCCCGAACGATATGATATTTAACTCCCGGCAGATCTTTTACCCTTCCACCTTTAACAAGGACAATAGAATGCTCAGCTAAATTATGACCAACCCCTTGAATATAGGCGGTCACTTCCATTTTATTTGATAATCTAACCCTGGCTACTTTTCTCAAAGCAGAATTAGGTTTTTTTGGCGTCATAGTTTTGACTATCGTACATACACCACGCTTTAAAGGATTATTGGTTTTATTATATCTCCTCTTCAATGAATTGAAGCTCATCTTAAGGGCAATAGACTTTGATTTTTTAATCCTGTTTTTTCTC
>CAZSLG010000093.1:0-2776 GCA_964607745.1 uncultured Gammaproteobacteria bacterium
CAAATCAAAATTCTTAAATGTATTGCCGAGGAATTTATTGAAACCGCCGAACCGGTTGGTTCGGAAAATCTGGAGCGCAAATATAATCTTGGTATTTCTTCGGCTACCATTAGAAACGAGATGGCCGCCTTGACTCAACTGGGGTATCTAAAAAAATCCCATCTTTCTGCCGGGCGTTGTCCCACCTCCATGGGACTCAAATATTATGTCCGACACCTCATGACCCCCAAATCCATGTCCGTCTCTGACGAAATTGGGGTTAAAGAAAAGGTTTGGGATTACCGAAACGAGTTTGAGAGACTATTAAAAGAAGTCACCCGGGAACTGGCCGCCAAAACCCGTTCTTTGGCTATTTCCACCACCGATCAGGGGGCAATTTATAGCTACGGTGCTTCAAACTTACTCGAAGAACCGGAGTTTTACAACATTGATGTTACTAAAACCGTTTTATCTCTTTTAGACAACCCCGCCTTTTGGTTTGAAATCATTTCCAAGGCCGGAGTTGACCCCGCCCTGGCCTCTTCGGCTGAAATAATTCATCTTCTGGTTGGCGAGGATTTAGGCATGGAGCATCTCGAACCTTGCGGTTTTATCTACCAGACCTATCAATCCGGCCCTCATCGGGGGATTGTCGGCATTATCGGTCCGGCCCGGATTCACTATCAGACCATTGTTCCCACCGTTGATTATTTTGCCGAGTTACTATCCACCATTAGCGGTTAATCTAAAATGTCCAAAACTAAACCTATTCCTAATCTTGATCAGTCTATAAAAATTGCCGAACTTGAGGATAAACTAAAGCGATCCCTAGCCGATTATATCAATCTTCAAAATAGAATTGAGCGGGAAAAGGAATCCTTTGTCTCCCTTATCACCGTCTCTATTATTGCCAAATTGCTTGAAGCTCTTGATGATTTTGAACTGGCTTCAGCTCACCTTCATGATCAGGGTTTAGAAATAGCTATCACTAAGTTTAAATCCACCCTCTCTTCTTTTGGTCTCACCCCAATTGACGCTCTTAACAAAGATTTCGATCCGGCTACCATGGAATGTCTGGAAGCAGCTTCGGGTGCCAAAAATAAAGTTTTATCTGTCCGCAAAGCCGGCTATTTATTAAATGGTCAGTGTCTTCGCCCTGCTGGCGTTGTCGTTGGCCAAGGTATTCCTTCAAAATAACTATTTATCTTATTATCTATTTATCTAATTATCTAATCATATGTCCAACAAAATCATCGGTATCGATTTAGGCACCACCAATTCCTGTGTGGCGGTCATGGAGGGTGGTTCCCTTAAAGTTATTTTTAGTTCCGAAGGCCGCAACACCATTCCCTCAGTGGTTGAAGTTATCAAAAACCTCGTCGGTGATCTGGCCAAACGCCAGATGGTTCTCAATCCAGAAAACACCATCAGTAGTATCAAGCGTTTAATGGGTCGTCGTTTTACCGATGCTGAAGTCGCCAAAACCAAAAAAATTGTTTCTTATAAAATTGTTTCCGGTAAAGACGGCATGGCCGCAGTCGAAATCAAGGGCAAGGTTTATACTCCCCAGGAAATTTCCGCCAAAATCTTACAAAAAGCCAAAGCCGATGCCGAAAAATATTTGGGTGAAAAAGTCGAACGGGCGGTTATCACCGTTCCTGCCTATTTTGACGACTCTCAGCGTCAGGCTACTAAACAAGCCGGTGAAATTGCCGGTCTCAAAGTCGAGCGGATTGTCAACGAACCCACTGCTTCAGCTTTAGCCTATGGTTTGGACAAAAAGAAAAAGGGGATTGTGGCCGTTTACGATCTCGGCGGCGGTACTTTTGATATTTCCATTTTGGAAATTGGTGACGGTGTTTTTGAAGTCAAAGCCACCAACGGTGACACTTTCCTCGGTGGTGATGATTTTGATCACCGGATTACCGACTGGTTAGTTGATAACTTTAAAAAACAAACTGGCGTCGATCTATCCAAAGATCCCCAGGCGCTTCAGCGTCTCCGTGAAGCTGCCGAGAAAGCCAAAATCGAATTATCCTCGTCAGTGGAAACTGATATTAATTTACCCTTTATCACCCAACAGGACGGTCAACCACTGCACTTAACTGTCAAATTAACCCGGGCGGAAATGGAAAAGTTAGTCGATGATCTTATCGCCAAAACTATTCCCCCTGTTGAAAAGTGTCTCAAGGATGCCAAAGTCAGCAAGTCCGAAATTACTGAGGTGGTTATGGTCGGGGGAATGACCCGGATGCCCAAGGTTCTAGATATAGTCAAAGAATTTTTTGGCAAGGATCTCGATACCACCGTTAACCCAGACGAAGTCGTGGCTATTGGGGCCGCCGTTCAGGGTGCGGTTTTAACCGGTGAAGTCAAAGATATCGTCCTGTTAGATGTCACTCCACTGACTTTGGGAATTGAAACCGCCGGCAATGTCCGGACTCCTTTAATTGACAGAAACACTACTGTCCCGACCAAAAAATCCCAGGTCTTTACCACCTATTCTGATTCTCAGCCTCAGGTGGAAATCAATGTTTTGCAGGGTGAGCGCCCCATGGCAGCTGACAACAAAACACTGGGTCGTTTTGTTCTCGACGGTATTGCCCCGGCTCCCCGTGGTACGCCTCAAATCGAGGTTACTTTTGACATCGACAGTAATGGAATTCTTTCAGTTTCTGCCAAAGATAAAGGCACCGGTAAAGAACAAAAGATCACTATCCAAAATGCCACCAACCTCTCCGAAGAAGAAGTGGCCAAGATGACCAAAGACGCCGAAGCCCATGCCCGTGAGGACGAA
>CAZSLG010000094.1:0-2751 GCA_964607745.1 uncultured Gammaproteobacteria bacterium
CTGACATATCGTGGATATGTACGACTTAAAACAAATTTTCCTAGCCCGATTATTAGACTAAAATTAATTGCAAAGAAAAACAGATTTCTACTTTAACGAATAGATTTTGGAAGTGGGTTTGAGACAACTCCTATTACATTCGCCGGATAGTATCGGTAAAAAACATCACCAATAATGCTGTCTATTGTGACGGCACAAAACTCCCGTGAGTCGGAAGACCTTGGTCGATTGTCACCCATGACAAAAATATAATCGTCGGGGACAGCGTAGGGAATGTTATCTTTTATACAGCCGCCCTCCCAAAGATTGGTTGGAGCGGAAAGATACGTCTCGTTGATCAGATTATTATTCACTTTAACTTCTGAGTTTGAAATATTTATTATGTCACCGGGTAAACCAATAATCCTTTTTATATACTCAATATCTGGATTTTTTGGCGACTTGAAGACTACGACATCACCACGTTCCAACCTTCTAAATTTATATGTGATCCTGCTTGTCAATATATAGTCACCCGTGTGAAAAGTCGGTTCCATTGAAGCGCCTTTGACTTGATTTGGGGTTAAGATAAAAAGGTAAACGACAATAAAGATGGAGCCTATAAAAACGACTGTTTCCAAAATGTCCATGACAAAGTCTATGACCGATTTGACAATCTTCATAAGAGTTTATTGTAGAAAAAACCCGAAAGTTTTACAAGAGGGTTTTGTATAATTTAAATTAGGACCTATAGCTCAACGGCTAGAGCGCTTCATTCACATTGAAGAGGTTAAAGGTTCGAATCCTTTTAGGTCCACTATTACTAATTTAGAGCGTTACACCTGCCTGCCTACAGGTAAGCTCACACTCATCTGCTATATTTAAGTTATGAGGTCCAAAAAAAAAGATAAGGCCATAAGCTTGATTGAGTTGTTAATTGTTCTATCAATATTAGGAGCTTTATTAATATTAATTGCTGTTCCTATTTTCGCTCAACTTCAAAAAGCCCGAGACGGTAAACGAAAAATTGATGTAAATATTATTCAAAAAGGTCTTGAGGAGTACTATGATTCAACCGGTTGCTACCCGGAAAGACTGCCCGAATGCGGTAAAGAGCTTAATGTTGGAAAAAATAAATTTATTCAAGGAATCCCTTGCGATCCAAAAAACAAATCATTTTATCCTTATATAACAACAGGGGAAAATTGTAGTCCATTCTTTAAACTTTATGCTAAATTAGAAAGAATCGATGATTCAAATATTAAAATAACCGGATGTGAAAATGGTTGCGGCCCAAATTGCGCATATAATTTTGGCGTTTCCAGTTCAAATGTTTCTTTAGACTACTGTCAGCCACCTGTAACTTCAACCCTAACACCAAGTCCAACAGTCGCTCCCAGTTTAATCCCAACATCATCCCCATCGCCAACACCTATTCAATACGTTTGTTCTCCAGCGGCCGGACCAAATCCCGAAGGGCAGTGTGAACCTTACGCCATTCCTACCTTAAGCGAGTGTCCTAAAATTTACCCAAATGATCCCACTTGTCAATATGGCTGTTATTTAAAATCAAACCGCTGTAAAAATGCCAAGGGAAAATTCAAACAATAAAAAACAACCCACCGTCAAAAGGCGATGGGTTGTGAAAATGAATCAATTACTTGTCCATTGATCATTTAAACCAAAACCTGGTGCTCCGTCTTTAAATCTATAATTTCCACTTCCTGTGTCGTTATAGACCTCTTGAATTACATGATATTGACCCCAAAGGTCTCCTCCTGGACCAACCCAGACGATTTTGTAAAAGTCGGTATATTTTTGGTCATTACCATCTCCGTCTATGTAACTACCGTTATAATGATTAGTTAACCACCCCATACTTGTTCCACTTACGGAACCATCAACTAATCCTCGATCCAACTTATGATCACCATTACAATCAACATTAGCCAACCACGCATCACTCCATTTCATGTTGAGCGTGTCACCTGAGGTAACTAGTACTTCTGGACGAGAATAATTGCCAACGTAGCCGTTAAACAAATGAGATTGATAGTTGTATCCCCATTTATCATAACCCATAACTACTGGATTACCTTTAGAATCTGTAATTGTTCCACCTTGAATGGTGGCACATGTTACTGGTTTTGCGGCAAATGCAGGTACGATCATTGCACCAAAAACTGCCGCACTTATAGCTGCTCCTACGATTAATTTTTTGATATTCATTTAATATCACCCCCTTTCGTTAGAAATTATTAAAGAGCGAGAGAGAATTTTAATGACCTTTGATGAAGAACTTGGAGCTAGATTATAGGTTATAATCCACATAAATTGAACTATAACAAAATAATATTTTTGTGTCAAGAGGCCTCAAAAAATTTTAAGAATTTCTCTTTTTATAAAAGTAGAAAGCAATCGAGACAAATAGGATTAACGAAATAATTGGCAAAAGATATTTTGTAAATTTATTTTTAGCAATTGACTGTATTCCTTTGACAATCCCTACGTTTATAACCGCTGTTGTCGGGGTTGGTTCTCCATTAGATAATTCTGCTGATTTAGTCGCCTCTCCAAGGACTCCTGCCTCAAATCCGGCTGGAACCCCTTCGATAAATCCTCCACCTGGAGTCACCGCAACTTCATTGGAAAAAGGTCCTGGAGCACAGCCGTTACCGGCCCGGACAACGAAATAATAAGTTGTTCCTCCAGATATGCCGCTTATCGTATAAGATGTTGTCCCTTTGCCGCCAATATTAGGATTTCCGTAAG
>CAZSLG010000095.1:0-2738 GCA_964607745.1 uncultured Gammaproteobacteria bacterium
ATACTTTTGAGTGGTTATAAATATTTTAACAACGGGTGGGATGTGGTGGGAATGGAGATAATAGCGCCTCTGGGAATTTCTTTTTTCACTTTTAAAATAATTAGCGTTTTGATTGATACGTATCGACAAAAAGTTAAAATTGAGAGTTTGGTAGATTTTTTGACTTATGTAAGCTTTTTTCCCCAAATATCAGCCGGACCGATAGCGAGATTTAAGGAGTTTAGTGAGGATTTAAACAAGGAAAACGAAATTGACCGGTCGAAGTTTTGGGTGTTATTAATCAGTGGGTGGTTAAAAATGTATTTAATCGGAGGGATTCTATTTGAGGTAGTTAATCAGACGATAAACTCACCCCAAAATTTCGGCCGGATGGATTTGGTTTTAGGGATGTTGAGCTTGAGTTTTTATATTTTCGCTAATTTTAGTGGCTATTGCGATATTTCGGAGGCTCTGGCGATGGTATTAGGCTTCAGAACTCCGAAAAATTTTAACAGTCCTTATAGATCGGTTGGGTTTAGAGATTTCTGGCAAAGATGGCACATGAGTCTGTCGTCGTGGCTTAGAGATTATTTGTACATACCACTGGGAGGAAACCGGAAAGGGAGGGGAAGAAAATATGTTAATTTATTGACGGTGATGACAATTGGGGGGATTTGGCACGGAGCCGGAATTAATTTTTTGGTTTGGGGAGGGTTGCATGGAATCATGTTAATGGTTACTCACTTTTTAGACGATTTTGTTTGGCCAAGGTTTGTCCGAGTGGCTAAATGGGTAAGGGTGACTGGTAGGGGTTTGGGGTGGTTTCTGACATTTGGATTAATAAATATTACCTGGATTATTTTTTACCCAAAAAATTTAGGGATGTCGATTAAATATTTTGAGTCATTAATTTGGACTGGAGAAACCCGGACAGTGTTGTGGTCAGGTGGGGTAGTGGGTGGATTGATATTGGTAGGGACACTGAGTATTTGGGGAGATAAATTTGAAGAAATAATCTTAAGAATTTTGACAGGTGTACCTTTGGTAATAAGATATTTGGTATTAGTAGCGATATTTTATTTAATTATTATTTTTGAACCAAATAACTATGTGGCTCCGGCGGCCTACTTTAATTTCTAATAGTAAAAAGGAAATGGAGGGGTTGTGGTTATTGGCGATATTAGTATTGGTATCAGTAGTGTCGATTTTTAAAATCAAAAAGTTATTAATTAGGCCGGCAGAGATTATAAATCCTCTAAGCCAGGTTCAACCACCGACAATGGCACCAGTTTTGACGGTAATCCCAACCCTGATAGAAAAAAAACAGATTAATAAAATTCTAATTGTCGGGGATTCGATGATAGTGGAGGGATTTGGACCCAGACTGGAGAATGATTTGTCGGTCTATTCGGATTTGGAAGTTAAAAGAAGGGGAAAATATTCAACCGGATTAAATAGAAGAGATGTTTTTGATTGGAATAAATATTCGCTGGAGTTAATTGAGGAGTTTAAACCGGAAGTGTTGGTGGTTATGTTTGGAGCCAATGATAGCCAAAATATTTTGGATAACCAAAATCAACCCTATCGAGTGAGTGATCCGGAATGGGATGGAATTTATACCCAGAGAGTGGCGGAGTATATGGCTTTAATAAACCAGAAGGTGGAAAAGATTTATTGGGTGGGACAGCCGGTGGCCAGAGAAGCAGTGTTTTCCGGGCGGTTGAAACATTTGGATGAGATTTATGAGAGGGAGGCGCAAAAATGGAGCAATATTGAATTTATTCCAACTTGGGAGAGATTTACGACGGCAGAGGGAAAATATCAAGCGGTGGTAGCCGATGATGGTGGGTTAAGACAGAGGGTGAAAACTGATGACGGAATTCATTTGACCTACCACGGGTCAAAAATCATGAGCCAGTTGGTGGTTGGGGTACTCAAACAGGATTTTGAGTTGGAATATTGATAAGGGTGTGGTAGATTAAGATAGTTATTTAAAAAATAAAACTATGCCAGACGAACGTATAGAAAGAGTTGTGAACCCAAATTTATTAGCTGATGCCAAAGCGCGAGTGGGGATGCTTCAAAAGTTGGATGTATTGGGAAGAGAAAATCCCAATTCATATACCATGTCAGGATTATATGCACTTGGAGTAGAGTTATAGTCAAGGATGTTTGCGACATCTGATAGTATGTGGCCACCGGAGGTTAGACAAGGATTATCACAAGCCGGGACAGAATTTGCGGCTAGGGTGGGAATCACACTCATTGACAGAAGTAATATTAGCCTTTCATATGAACAGGGTAATTTGCACGCTTGGTTGAGAGAAAAAGGTTTGGATGTTGAGCTTGATCCAAGTAAGAAGTTTGATTATCCGGTGGATTGGAGTAGGTTACCTCAAGGGGATCAGGAAAAGGATTATTATTTTTCTGGTCAAACAATAAACCCGCAACAATTAGCAGTTATGGCAGAGAACGTAGCAGCTAAATTTGCGGGAATGAGAGATATGGCAGGTGAGGTGTATGGGCCAGATTCAGAACAAGTTAAACTATTAGGTATGGCAGCAGCAGTGCAAATGGCAGTGTCGACCGAAATTGGCAGTGTCATAAGTGGCCAAGGTGGGCTTACGGCTGATCAAACTAAAGAATTAATTGGACCACAGCTTAAAGCAGTTGGTTTCAGTTTGGTGGATAGCAAGTAGTAAGAAAAATTTGATTGGATTCGTATCATAAGTTGCTATTTGACAGTTACAGGGGTGGTG
>CAZSLG010000096.1:0-2673 GCA_964607745.1 uncultured Gammaproteobacteria bacterium
GTAGGTCATCGATACCAAGTTTTTTGGCAATCAGC
Source organism: uncultured Gammaproteobacteria bacterium (assembly GCA_964607745.1). GTDB lineage: Bacteria > Patescibacteriota > Microgenomatia > UBA12405 > UBA12405 > UBA12158. Next base: position 36 of record CAZSLG010000096.1, read on the forward strand.
ATTCCCCCACCGACAGTAACGATACAAATAGGACATTGGGCGTAAGCAGCTTTGACAAAAATCATAGATTTATTGTAGCAAGACTAACAGTTGCAAACCTTGTCCTCACAACAACCACAATGGCAATCCGGTTTACACTTACATCTTTTATTGGTTTTTTTGTCCATAAAATTATTAATTTATAACTACTACAATTGTAGTATATATTAGGTTTTTGTCAAGAGGATTAAGTTAATACTACATATTGTAGTATTTGCTTATTGACAATGCAAGAGGTAGTTACTACACTCTGTAGTATGATCAAAAAAAATAATGATAAAAATAAAAATTTTGTAGAAATGAGTCATTTTAGTTTTTACTTTTTTGCCGCACTGTTACTGATAATGACATTTGTCGGCGGTGTCTTTTTTGGAAGAACCAGTAACGCCTCCCTCCCCCTAACCCAACCTCAAGTACAACCTCAAGCTCAACAGCAAGCTCAAGCACCAGCCCAGCCACAGATATCTTTGGATACGATTAAAGAATTATTTACTAAAGATCTAATTAAGTTTGGCAAGGGTGACAAAAAATTATTGATGGTGGAAGTGGCGGATCCCAGCTGCCCCTATTGTCATGTAGCCGGAGGGGCAAATGATGAAATCGGAGCCCAAATCGGACCACAATTCAAATTGGTATCAGCAGGCGGCAGTTATGTAGCACCGGTAGCGGAGATGAAGAAATTGGTTTTGGCGGGTAAGGCTGATTTTGTTTGGATTTATACCAACGGCCACGGAAACGGGGAAATGGCGACAAAAGCTCTTTATTGCGCCTTTGATCAAGGAAAATTTTGGCAGGCACATGACCTTTTGATGTCGGCCAAAGGTTACACCTTAATTAATGATGTGGTTAAAAATGATACTACCAAATCACAACAAGTGGTCGATTTCCTGGCCTCGGCGCTAGACAAAAACAAACTAAAAAGTTGTCTTGATAGCGGTAAATATAATTCAAGACTTAAAGAGGATTCGGCTATAGCCTCGTCACTGGGAGTCAATGGAACACCCGGGTTTTTTCTAAATACCACTAATTTTAGCGGCGCCTATAGCTGGACTGACATGAAATCGGTGGCTGAAGCGGCGTTATAGAAATAAAAGGGACACAATATAAGGATGTGATTAATTTTTATTTTTGGAAATTATCCCGAAAAGCTTTTGGCACAAAATGCATCATATCGAGGCTAGTAAGAGTCATCTTAGGGAGACCGGTGATAATGATGTTATTACCAAAAAATCCTTTAATGGTGTTATATTTTTTTTGGAACAACTTTTCCTCCATCATCATAGCCGCTTCATCATAGCCAATGACCGTTGAGAAATAGGAGGTACCATCGATAGTGTATGAAGTTTTGGCAGAATTGATAAGTGTATTTAAAGCCTTGGGAACATTGTCATTGTCGTAAAGATAAAAAAGTTTTAAATCTTCCAGAGGGGTCTCGGCTACTAAAAGATCATCTTTGGCTTTGGTTAAATCAGTTAAAGTGGCTTTGCTAAATACATGATATTCATCCAGAATTGTACCTGTCGGAGCTAAAATACCAACAACCTTAAGCTTCGACAGTCCAAAGAAATCGAAAATTTCGGAACCAACTCCTTTAATAAGACCCTCTTCAATCATCATGGCTGCTTCTTTGGCACCGAGTACAACACTACCCTGCTCCTGAAGGTCTGATGAGCCTTCGGCCAGTTTAATTACCCCGGATAATTGGTCAACGCCGATGAATAACTTGGGAAAGTTTCCGGCAAAGGCAATTTTGGAAGAGTTGTCAACAAGGGTTCTATTGATAATAGTTCTAATGGAAGGATTTTGGGCAATATATGAGACCACCCCGGCCTTAGCTGATGCTTCGGCGGGTGAAGCCATTTTAGAGGAAAAACTGGCAAATTCGATAAAAACACCCAAGAAAAGCATCACCATAATAAAGGGGGCGAGGCGGGAAATCCAGTTGAATTTTCCGGGTTTATAAAATTTTAGGGTCAATGAATTGGTGACCACGGAGACTGAAGAGAGGGCCATAGCCAGACCGGCCAGTTCGGGCTTGAGAACCAAGCCCATGAAAGCCAAGGCTCTGGCAGCAATAGGGATACCTAAAACATTGTAAAAGAGGGCAAAAAACAAGTTTTCTCTTATTTTGCCGACAGTTTCACGGGATAAACTAATGGCAGTCAAGACACCATTTAGGTCATTGGTCATAATGACAATGCCGCCCGATTCCATGGCAACGTCGGCACCACTGGCCATAGCAATACCAAGATCGGCTTGGGTTAGGGCGGGGGCGTCGTTGATACCATCCCCCACCATGGCTACTTTTAGACCCATATCCTGAAGTTTTTTGACTTCATCAGCTTTGTTTTGAGGTAAAACTTCAGCTAAAACATTGGTAATACCCACCTGGCGGGCAATAGCTTCAGCAGTCCGGCGGTTGTCACCGGTAATCATATAGACAGTGAGGCCCATTTTGGTCAGTTTAGAAACTACTGAAGCCGAAGACTCTTTGAGCTGGTCGGCGACGGCAATTAAACCAAGAACTTTTTCACTATTGGCTATAATCATGGCGGTTTTACCATCATTTTCCAAACGTTCCATGTCAAAACCGGAAGTT
>CAZSLG010000097.1:0-1028 GCA_964607745.1 uncultured Gammaproteobacteria bacterium
CGATCAAATCAATCTACATGGACTTTAGTGTCATCATTCCCAATTTCAATGGTGCCAAATTCTTATCTGATTGCTTAAGGTCATTATTAGCCGCCGCCAAATATTGTCCCGGTACTAATCTGGAAATAATCCTTTCCGACAATGCCAGTACCGATTCCAGTCTCTCCGTTTTTAAAAAATATTCCCATAATTTTATTGTTCACCAAACCAACCTGGGTTTTGGTGAAGCTGTCAATCGCGCTGCCTTAAAAGCCACTAAACCTTATTTACTAGTCGCCAACAACGACCTTAAGTTGGATCTGCATTGGTTTGAAAAAATAACTAAAGCAATTAACCTCTACCCCAAAGCTGCCTGTTATTATGGTTTAGTCTTAAATAAAACCGGTGACCTCGTCGAATCCGAAGGTTTTAAATATTTTTCCTCCGGCCGCTGCGAAAACATTAACAATGGTAAAAAATTTAAAAATTTTAAATTAAAAATTAAAAATTGTTCACCTATCTGGGGTGCCCCCGCTTCTCTTATTGTTTATAAAAAATCTGTTTTTAATAAACTGGGAGGTTTTGATTCCCGTTTTTTTGCCTATATCGAGGATGTTGATCTTTCCTTTCGTCTTCACTATCAAGGTTTTGTTACCATGTACATCCCCCAAGCCATTTCCTACCACCTCGGTGGTGCCACCAGTAACAAAATGGGTAATCTTCGGGCTTATATGACTCTCAGAAACTGGTTATTTTTTTTAAAAAAAAATTACTCCTCAAAACAAATAATGTTAAATCTACCGACTATCTTTCTTGAAAGGCTGAAAAATCTAAAGTATTTCTTCGTCTCCACCCCTGCCAAACTTTGGCTATCTCAAATTAGAACTCTTTGGATAGATCTGTTAAACTTTGACCATCTTTATGATCATCGGCATTGATGTCTCCGCTATTGTCTATGAAACCGGGGTCAGTGACTACACCCTCAACTTGGTTAAAAACTTAGTTAGATTTGATCGCCTCAATACTTATAAGTTATTTTTTTCTTCATT
>CAZSLG010000097.1:1038-2648 GCA_964607745.1 uncultured Gammaproteobacteria bacterium
TTCGTCGGCCGGTACCGGAAGATCTGGTTAAACTCGCAAAATACCCCAACGTTAAGCTATTTTCATTCAAACTTCCACCCACCCTGCTTGATTTTCTTTGGAACCGGCTTCATCTTTTTCCTATAGAATTTTTTATTGGCAAATGCGACATCTTTCACACTTGGGATTGGACTCAACCACCCACCATCAAGGCCAAGACGGTAACCACCGTCCATGACTTGGTTCCCTTTTTATATCCCGAAAATCAACACCCTAAGATTAATAATACTTTCAAAAGAAAATTTTATTGGGCTCTCCGGGACTGTCGGCACTTTATCTGTGTTTCGGAAAATTCACAGAAAGATCTGCTGCGTCTTTTCCCACAAATTCCCCCCAATCACACCTCGGTTGTTTATGAAGCTGCCGAAGATAAATATGCTGATTTTATAAAACTTTCCCAGAGTCTTCAGGAAAAAAAAAAGATGCAAATTAATAGTCTTTATGGGCTGGATAAATTTATTCTAACTCAAAGCACCCGCGAACCCAGAAAAAATTTACCGCGTCTAATCGAAGCTTTTACCGCCTTTCGCCAACATTATCCCCACTCCCAAGTAATCTTGGCCATAACCGGTAAACACGGTTGGGGAAAGGATATTCCTCATGACTCCAATCCCTGGATTAAAGTCCTTGGTTTTATTCCTGAAAAAGATTTAGTTGCCCTGCATGCCTCAGCCTTGTTCCTGGCTTATCCATCACTTTATGAGGGATTTGGTTTACCTCTCTTAAAGTCGATGAAGGTTGGAGTCCCTGTCTTGACCAGCAACGTCTCCAGTCTTCCTGAAATCGCCGGTCGGGGAGCCCTGCTGGTCGATCCCGAGTCCGTCGAATCTATTACCAAAGGTATAGAAAAACTAGTCAATTCGGCTACATTTCGATCCCGACTGTCAAAAAAAGCTCTTCTTCAATCGGCTCCTTTTTCTTGGTTAAAAACCGCCAAAGAAACCTTAAATGTCTATCAAAAAATCTAATCGTTTAGGTTGGGGACCAGGTTGCATTATTTCTAAATCACGTCTTGAATTTCTAAGATCTCTGGTTTCCGGTAAAAAAATAATTGATATCGGCTGTGGACCGGGGCATTTGATAAATTATCTTTCCCGTCTTTCCTTTCAAGTTATCGGAATTGATAAGCACCCATATGGAAATAAAAATATAATCAAAACCGAGGCATCCAAATTACCCTTTCCCGACAATAGTTTTGATACCGCCTTTTTAAACAATGTTCTGGAACATAATCGAAACGATTCAAAAATTTTAGCTGAGGCTCTTCGGGTGGCCCCCAGAGTTATTATCACCGTCCCCCAAACTAGTCCCAATACTTTGAAAAGTAGGGGAGTGGTTTATCAGCACTATCAGGATCGATCTCATCTTCGCACCTATACCACCACTACCCTCCGCCTCTTAGTCAATAAATCCGGCGGCAAAATAATTAAACTTATTCCTATCGAACCTTTACCTAATCGAGAATTATTTACCGAGTTAATCACCGGCCCTATTCTTTGGCGCAAACTAATCAGTCGGATTATTTTTTATCTCCTCCGCCCCAAGCGTTACTATCTGGAACTGGTCGCCGT
>CAZSLG010000098.1:0-2622 GCA_964607745.1 uncultured Gammaproteobacteria bacterium
ACTAGCTCCAAAGCTTCTCGAGTAGCTCCGGCTAAAAGAAGTATTTATTGATCTGCCGATACTGCCAAAATTTCTGTTAAAACTGGAGCTAAAATTACCTCCGTCATGCATCCCTCCCCAATGACTACCAACCACTACTGCCTCCTGCTGGTTAAACTTCACCGGCAATTCCGATAGTGTCTTTATGGAAATTCCCAGCACTGTTCCATAAACGAGATACTTTTCCCACAAAATCACCGAGTCAATCGGGCTTTTTACTGTCTGATTATATTCTTTTAAGTGTTTTTTAAACGCCAGCCACTTAGCCGCTTCCTCCGATCCTTTAGCTGTTCTCTTTTCTCCAAATTTTTGAATCAATGACAGCATTACTATATAAAAAACCAGAAACAGAATTCCCAATGTCCCTATTCCCATCAATAAGGGACTAAGTGTCGTCGGTCCGGCCACAAATCCCAAAACCCCTACCCCAATAAATGCCAAAATTGGCCCGATTTTATCCCAATTCCACCTTCCTTTTTGTTTGTGTGATTCGGCATCAAAATATCCCTCATTTAAATTTTCCCTAAGTGTTATCTCCCGGAGTGTTTTAAAGAAATTATAACTTGTTTCTTGATGTTTCTGACACCACCCGGGGATCCCTGACATCTTTATTTTGCCACCCAGTTCCGGCATTTTATTTAAAAAATTGATTATCTTCTCTTCAATTCCGCAAGGGGTATTCTTATTGACTACCGCTACCAAAAAATACGGGTATTTCTTAAATATAAACCCTTCTTTTTCCGTTCCTTTCTCGATTTTATAAAATCCCCGGTTTATCAGTCCCAAAATTGAAGCTACAAACGCTTTCGGAGTCAATTCTTTTTTGCCGGTTAATAATTGTTCTACTTGAGCCGGATCGATCTCACTAGGCGGTTCCCAAATCCGCCCTGACAAGTTTACCGATGGCAGTCTTTCATCTTTGTGGTATTTAAAAAAGATCCGTATCTGTTTGATAAATTTCCAAATCCCCCAAAGCAATATTACCCCAGCCACTACCGACAAAATTTTTCCCACTCCCTGAAGTTTCGCAATCAATCCTGCTGTTTCTTTAATATACTTATCTTCCTCTCTTTCAATTTCTGCCCTATTTTTATCACTTACTTCTCCACCATAAAAAGTGTTTATTGGCACTATTACTCTTCCCTCAAACTTCTCCCCTGCTTTTACCCGGTCACTTGTCCAAACAATCTCTTTATTATTGGGAATATTCACCACTCCACTTAAAGGCCCATGCCCCCAAGCTTTAATTTCACGGTCTTCAATTCCCCACGGTATCGTTAATGTTGCCACCACCTTCTCCTGATCTATCTCCCAAGCCGTTCCGATAAATTGCCAATAAATTTCATCGACATCTTTCTGTTTGGTTACTGCATTTTCGATTCGGTATCTAAAGTCAAAGGTTCTACTCCCGCCTTCACTTCGATAAAACCACTTAATATAATATCTGTCGCCCAGGTCTTTAAAATAAAAAGTTCTCGGAGTTCTAATTTCGTCAGCATTGTTTATTTCGCCAAGGGTTAGTTGTCGATAGCACCCGTCTATTTCACAAATCGTCACTCCACTGATCCTATACAATGCTCCTCTACCACTAGCAGTTTTTAGTATCTCCCGGTAGGCAAAGGTGTAGCTACCATCAAATCTATAAGTCCGTTTTTCACTCACCTGCATCGCCCCACTTTTTTCTGCCGTTGCCTTAATGTCCACCCCATCAATTTGATACGATTTTGCTTCAATTCCGGTCACTGATATCAACCACAACCCCAAAACTATTATCAAGTGTTTTTTCACTAATCTAGCATACCACTTCAGCTAAATTTCAGCTTTCGGATTATAATCAAACTATGAAAATACTTGTCGTCGAAGATGACCACCGTATTGCTCAATCCATTAAAAAAGGTTTAGAACAGGAAAGAATGGTGGTAGATCTAGCCTTTGATGGTGTCGAAGGTTACGATTTAGCAGTTGATAACAACTATGATTTAATTATTCTTGATCTGATGCTTCCGGGTCTCAATGGCCTCGATCTCTGTTCCCGCCTCCGTCAAAATAAAAATCACACCCCCATTCTGATTCTCACCGCCCGTGACCGCCTCGATAACAAAGTTGAAGGTTTAAACAAGGGGGCCGACGACTACCTCACCAAACCCTTTGCCTTTGAAGAACTTTTGGCCCGCATCCGCGCTCTCACCCGCCGTCCTCACACCATCAGTGAAACCCTTATTTCTCTCGAGGATCTTAGTCTTAATCTTCAAACCTTTGCCGTCAAACGTGCCGGTCAGGAAATAAAACTAACCAGTAAGGAATTTTCTCTTTTAGAGATGCTTCTTCGTCACCCCAATCAAATCCTAACCAAGGACCAAATCACTAATCACGTTTGGGACTACGAAGCCGATGTTCTTCCCAATACTGTCGAAGTCTATATCAAAAATCTCCGTCGCAAAATTGATGTCCCTTTTAAATTTCCGCTTATCCACACGGTTCGGGGTTTTGGCTACAAGATTAGCAAATCACTATGATTTTTTTACTATTTATCTATTTATCTTCTTATCTAATTATCTAATTCATGTTTAAAACTGCCCGTCT
>CAZSLG010000099.1:0-2580 GCA_964607745.1 uncultured Gammaproteobacteria bacterium
CTAAAGAAATTATCATTTGTCGATAAAATCGTTTTCGGAAGACTAAATTACAACCATCTCGTTTCGGATTACAAAGATAGTAAAAACTTTTACAATACTTGCTCAGAGCAGGTGATAGATTTTTGTGAATCAAACAAAATTATCTATCACATTAAAAAAGGAACAATAACTGTAAATAAGACGGAAAGGATTATAGACACTAACAAATCTAGACTCAACCCATTTTTTAATAAAAGTAATTCTGGGTGGGGAGTCGGTTTAGCCATATAAATTTTTTACCTATCCGACATTTACCGGTACTAAGTCAACCAAAGACATAAAAGTAATTTCTATCCTTTTCTCCCCGCCCTCGTTCGGTCAATTCTAGTCAAAAACTTTTTGCGTAAACGGACAGTTTTAGAGGTTACATCGATCAGCTCGTCGCTTTCGATAAAATCTAGCGCTTCTTCGATGCTGTATTTCACCGCTGGTGCCAGAATTATGGCGTCGTCGTTGCCCGATGAACGCATATTGGTTAGCTGCTTTCCTTTACAGACGTTAATTTCCAAATCGCCGATCACCGGCCGCAGTCCCACCACTTGTCCTTCATAAACTCCCTCAGTTGGCTCGACAAAAGTTATACCTCTCTTTTGGGCAATATCCAGACCAAAGGACAGAGCTTTGCCGCTCTTGTCGGCAATCAGCACTCCGTTTCGCTCCCGTTTTAAATCATCGCCCTTGGCCTCGTAGCCTAGAGACAAAAAGGTAATCGCTACCGATCCTCTAGTATCCGTCATTAATTTACTCCGTAATCCCAGGGCATTTCTCTCCGAAATCCGGTAGGTGGCTTTTGTTCCCATTTTTTCATCACTGACCATGTCCAACATTTGGGCTTTTCTTTTTCCCATTTCGGTGGTCACCACTCCGACAAAGTTATCCGGTACGATGATGGTTACTTCGGAAAATGGCTCCAAAGTTTTTCCCTCCACTGTTTTAAAAATTACTTCCGGTTTACCCACCTCCATGGCATAACCCTCGCGTCGTAATTTTTCAATCAAAATCGCCAAATGCAGTTCACCTCTCCCGGCCACAATCATCCGGATAGAGTCCGTTTTATCATCCTCGACTTTCATGCCTAAATTGGTTTCCACTTCTTCATGGAGTCTTTCTTTTAATTCTCTGCTCGTTAGAAATTTCGCCTCATCGCGGGCGAACACGGAAGTGTTTGGTCCAAAACTGGCCTTAATTGTCGGCTCGCTGATTTCAATTGAGCTGATGGCTACCTGATAATGCGGATCAGTAATGGTTTCTCCGATTTTTATATCCGATATCCCGGCCAAATAAACTATTTCCCCGCTTTCGGCTTCCATGGCTTCCACTTTTTTTATCCCTTCATTAACATACATTTTTTCAATCCGGTAATTACCGACCAATTTTTGCGCCGGTGTAATTAGCGACACAAAATCATTTTTGCGAACCCTGCCCTGGCTGATTCGCCCTAACGCTAAATTTCCCAGATACTCATTTTTATCAAAAGCGGAAATCTGCATTTGTAAGGGTTTATCAACTTTGACCCGGGCTGAAGGTATATAGCTAAGGATTTTTTCGAATAGGGGAGTGGTATCACCTTTTTCTTCCATTGAATCAGGCATTTTATCAAAGGTTTTACCGTCACGGCCGATGGCATAAATTACCGGAAAATCCAATAAATCATCATCGTTAACCACGGTCAGAAATAAGTTTTCGGTGTCGCGGATAACGTCGGCGACCCGCGCATCTTTCCGATCAATTTTGTTAATCACCAGGATTATCTTTAAACCGAATTCCAGCGCTTTTTTGAGCACAAATTTAGTTTGGGATAGGGGTCCCTCGGCGGCATCGACAATCAGCAGCGCTCCGTCGGCCATGTTTAGCACCCGTTCCACTTCTCCGCCAAAATCGGCGTGTCCCGGTGTGTCAATAATGTTGATCTTGACGCCTTTATAGAAGACCGAGGTATTTTTGGATAAAATGGTAATCCCTTTCTCCCGTTCCAGATCATTACTGTCCATAATCCGTTCCTGCGACATTTCATTTTCATTTTCTCGGAAGGTATGAGTCTGTTTGAGCATGGCATCGACCAGAGTGGTTTTACCATGGTCAACGTGGGCAATTACCGCAATATTTCTGATATCGGCAGACATAGGTTTGATTCTAGCATGAAATCACCATTTATGATTAAATAAGACGATGATATCTGGCAAAACTATTATAGTCCCAATCTTCTGTTTATTCCTCCTTTCTGCCTGCTCTGTCAAAGAATCTGTTCAAATTAAAACCCAGGATATCTCTCGTCAAATTGAAAACGTGGTGGAAACGGTGGCCCCGAAGCCCACCACCATCAAATCCGATGGTTTGCCCGACAAACACCTAATAACTACTACTTTTGTTCCTCAGGCACCGGAAAAGATTTGGGATCAACCCTGGCAGGATGCCTGTGAGGAGGCGGCTCTCATCACTGTCGACTATTATTATCGCGGGGTCACCACCGATATTCCCACTCTGCTTGCCGATTATCAAAAAATTTTTGATTTTGAATCAACTCAAAGCTGGACCCATGAT
>CAZSLG010000100.1:0-2540 GCA_964607745.1 uncultured Gammaproteobacteria bacterium
CAGCCGCCTTTTTAAGTTCCCTGTCGCCTACTGACACTACTACATCCTCAATCTTTAGGCCTACCGCCTCTGCCGGGCTGTCTTTGGCCACTCCGATGATCCGGACCCGATCAGTATCAACTGGAATTCCCAAGATGGTATAGACCACTGAAAATATGGTTATCGCCAAAACCAAATTCATTAATACTCCTCCCAACACAATCAGTCCCTTCTGCCACGGATTTTTATTATTAAAGGCGTCCTTACCACTACCACCACCTTCTTCTCCGTATAGCTTACAAAATCCGCCAATTGGTAACCAGTTTAAACTCCAAATTGTTCCCCATTTTTTCCATGACAAAATCTTTGGCGGTAATCCCAATCCAAATTCCTCAACCTTTACTCCGGTTATTTTGGCCGCAAAAAAATGGCCAAATTCATGCACCAAAACTAAAATTGATAAAGCAAGAACAAAGATGAGAATATCCATGAACTCAATTCTATCAAATCCCTCTACCCTTCGGGTCGTCTCCCTTTGATGAAAGGGAGACCAATTTCTTTTTCCCTATCTTGAATGCATTTCTTCAAGTCATTCTCGATAAAATTATTTCCCATAAGTACCTGTTCTACCGAATACCTTATGGTCTTTATTCCCAACTCACCCAACCTTTCATCCCTGCCTTGGTCAACGTTCTTCCGATCATCGTGAATATCACCATCAATCTCTATTACCAATAACAATTTCGAACAATAAAAATCCAAAATAAATCTAGATACTGGTTTCTGTCTTAAAAATCGGTATCCAGTCCTATCATCCTTCAAAAACTCATCCCAAAAATATTTTTCCGACTCCGTGGGGTTTAACCGATTTCTCCTAGCTAAAATCCTTAAAGATTCTAAATATTTCCAAACACCCTTCCTGTTTCTATTTAGGTCTGAACCAAAATATTTCATACTTTCCAATTCCCTCCTTTCATCAAAGGAGGGTTAGGGTAGATTTTATGCTCTTATTTCCTGTTCCTTCTTTTTCGCCAATTCCTCAAGTTTAGGCATATATTGATCCGTTAATTTCTGTAAATCAACCTCATCCCTCTTATATTCATCCTCTGAAATTTCTTTATCATTTTTGGCATCGACTAATTTTCTTCGAAAATCACCTCGGGCATCCCGAAGCATTCCCCTGGCTCCCTCTAATTTTCTTCCCAGAAGTTTCACATATTCATCCCTCTGTTCCACCGTCATCATTGGCAAACTCATCCGGATTAGTTCTCCCTCTACCACCGGTGTCATTCCGATATTAGCCGCTGCTATTTCATTGCTGACTTCACGGATAATTGATTGATCCCAGGGTTGAAAAGTAATGGTTCTGACATCCGGTACCATAATCGTACCGATCTCTTTTAATGTCATTTTCTGTCCGCCATAAACCGTCACCACCACGTTTTCAATTAACCCCGGTGTCGCGCGTCCCGTTCTAATCGACCCGATATCATTTAAAAATAAATCCGCAATCTTCCCCATCCGGGTGTTTACATCGTTTGTGTTTAACATAAACCTATTTTAGCAAAACAGAAATTAAAAAAAATTAACGAAGCAAATAATTTTTCAGCGCACAGCCGCAGCGTGTCTAACACTGGTGTGAGCACTGCAAAAATTGTTTGCAAGTTAATTAAACTTTATATCTCAAATCTTTCCATTCTACCTATTTTTATCTTCTCTCCGAATTTTGCGCTCAAAGCTATTACCAAATCTTTTATTTTTTGGGTCGAATCCTTAATATATTCCTGCTCCAATAATTTTTCGACATTTTCCGGTTCCATGGCCGCTACCTGCAAACACAATTCTTTGGCTAATCTTACAAACTCCTCATTTTTAGCCACAAAATCGGTCTCACACAGAAGCTCTACCATTACCCCAATTTTACCGGTACTATGGGTATAACTTGCTACTATTCCCTGATGAGTTTCCTTTTCCGCTCTTTTTTTGGCCTTCTCGAAACCCTTTACTTTCAATATTTCTTTCGCTTTTTTCTCATCACCATCCGCCTCTTCCAGCGCCGCTTTAATCTCCATAATTCCTAACCCCATTTCCGCTCTTAACTTTTTTACTAGCTCAATTATTTTTTTGTTGTCCATATTTATTTTTGACCACCGGCTTTTAATGCTTTGCCAATTTCCTCCACTATCACCGTAATACTTTTAACATTGTCATCATTGGCTGGTATGGCCACATCCACGCCATTAGGATCTCCGTCAGTATCTACTATCGCCACTACTTTAATTCCTTTTTCCCGGCACTCCTTAACTGCCGTCTTTTCAAATCCGGCATCCACTACAAAAGCCACATCAAATAATTTTTCCAAAGTTGTCAGACCTCCGACCATTTTATTCAGGCGCCCTGTTTCTTTACGCAGCAGCGACAAATCTTTTTTGGAATATTCGGCAAATTTTCCTGTTTCCTTGCCGCTATTAATGTCATTTAATCTTTTGATGTTCTTGTTTATTTCCAGCCAATTGCTCACCGTTCCTCCCAGCCATCTATCGGTCACAAAAGGCACTCCC
>CAZSLG010000101.1:0-2475 GCA_964607745.1 uncultured Gammaproteobacteria bacterium
TGTGAAACCGATTTCTGAATTGACTTGTGACCAAATCAAAACTATCAAACTCATCTCTTTTGACAGTGATGGGGTTTTGGTCAAAAAGGGGACCGAACTTTCCCAAACCCCCGACGGACACTTTTCTCAAAAAACTAATTTTGTTTCACCTTCTGTTTTAGATAAATTGATACTTCTAAAAAAACGTTTTCACTTAGTCATCAACAGCGGTCGTAACAGTCTCTATCTTAGTCAAATATATCAGGATATCTTATGGGATCGTGTCACTCTTATATCGGAAGTCGGCGCTTTCCTTAACGGCTCTGGTTTTTGTGTTCAAACAGAACCTCTCGATAATTACGAAATGGAAACAATAATAAAAATTAGGGCAAAGCTGAAAAAATTTATTGGTGACCCGCGGGTTAAGGGTTTTGAACCAAAAACATTTCTGACCACCCTTCATTGCCACTCTGAAGTACCCGAGGTGGAAACTATAGTCCGGGAGTCTGACCCCGAATCCCGTTTCTATTACTGGTGGAATCTTGAAGCCTATGACATCAATTCTCAAAAATTTACTAAAATAAACGCCTTAAAGAAACTTATATCACTTATGAAAATTAATCCTTCCGAAGTTATGGTGGCAGGAAACGGTATCAACGACCGTGATTCGGTCACCTCCGAAATATTGAACATCTCCACCGATCCCGCCAATTTAAACACTGATGATTATGGAATTGAAGGCGAACATCTTGGCGGCGAAAAAATTCTCGACCATCTTGTTAAGCTTATTTCTTAATCAATATTTCCCAGTCGCCAAAACATTCTTTTTTCGTCAAAGTAAATATAAGTGACCCCACCGTTTTTAAAGCTCATTCCCCGAAATAGTCTTTTAAACTCCTCTGATTCAAAATTATCCCCAACGATTAAATAACAGATAAGACACCTTAAGAAATCGGCATGGGAGACAATTAAAACCGTTTTATCAAAATATTTTTTAAGAAACATCTTTTCGGTTTTCCTGGCTCTATCAAAAGCTTCAATTGTTGATTCACCTGACTTATCGAATTTCCACCGAGGATCACAAAAATTTTTTTCATGTTCCCTTTCATATCTAATAGCTTCGCCATCCTGATAATTTTTTCCACTTAGTTTTACTGATTGCAGCCTTTCCCTGTACATTTCGTCAAAAATTATTTCTTTATTTAAAGTCAGATTAATTATTTCTGCTGTTTCCTTGGCTCGAGTCCAAGGACTGGAAACTATCAACTCAATTCCTTTATCTCTTATTAATCTTCCGGTTCTTTTAGCTTGAATTATTCCGGTTTCAGACAACGTTGATTCAATCCGTTGTTTAATTCCGTTTTCAGCATCAATCGTTTGACCGTGTCGGACTAGATATAATTTCATCGCTCAATTATAATTTAACCCATGCTAAAAAACTAGTTACCAATAAATACTATTTTTTGGCAGAGTTACTTTTGTTGGTTCTTATCACCCTCAACCGCGGATTATTTACCCACCAAAATTATCAAATCCGCCTGATGGTATATCTTGTCTCCATTTTCTACCTTGTCTTTATTCTAAAATTTATAAGTTTCCCTACCCGCCACCTGGGTTTACGGACAGAAAACTTTGTCAAATCAATTGGTGTCGCCACCCCTACCCTCATTCTATATCTTATTTCCCTCTTTTTAGTTTATTCTCTTTGGCCAACAATTTTTGATCTTGGGGTTGATCAGGGGACAATATCATCGATTATTTTAAGAATGTTAGCTTATGTTTTTATCTCCATACCGGTTCAGGAGATAATATTTCGTTCCTATGTTATCCATCGGCTGAATTCATTTTCCCCCAAAAGATATTTTCTGATTATTATCTCCTCTTTAATCTTTGCTTATGCCCACTGGCCCTTTGGAAATATTCTTTTTACCATTGGTAGTTTCTTTTTTGGGTTATATGCCGCCGTATCTTTCCTCCGTTTCCGAAATATTTTTACCGTAATGGTTCTCCATGCTATCGTTGGTTTAACCCCAATACTCTGTATTCTTCGATAAAACTTGTGACCCCAAGCGGATTTGAACCGCTGTTAACAGGATGAGAACCTGCCGTCCTAACCGGGCTAGACGATGGGGTCGGATTTTTCAATTAATCTTTCCAACGAATTCCTACTCTTCCAAGACTTAAGTTGGTATTCTCTTTTTCTTGCTAAAGATGGGGTTGAAAAGCTTTCTGAGTATATCAAAACCCAAGGTCTTTTACCTTTTGTGTATCTCGATCTTCCTTGATTGTGGTAATTCAAACGCTCGGTCAGAATATTAGTGGAACCAACATAATATGAATTGTCGATTGTTGATTTGATAATATAGCAGTGACACATAATCTGTCCTAACCGCTAGTCCCGATCCGGCTTTAACCGGATCGAGGATGCTCGGTCCGGCTTTGCCGAGACCGGCAACGATGGGGCCAAAGTGTTAAAATGAACTGATGAATTCTACC
>CAZSLG010000102.1:0-2471 GCA_964607745.1 uncultured Gammaproteobacteria bacterium
GAGCGAAGCGGGAAAACCGCGGAGGTTAATCAAAGCTTGGCAAATAATTTCGCCACCGATTATCTTGTCCTCGCCGCGATCGGCACGATCGCCGACCTTGTCCCGTTAACCGGACCTTCTAGATCTGTAGTTAAATACGGACTTGATGCTTTCCCCAAAGTAAAACGTTTTGGTATCCGGCATATCCTTAAACAGGCCGGTATTGAAGGTAAAAAAATTACACCTTATGAAGTCGGATTTATGATCGCTCCACGGATTAATGCCATTGGAAGACTAGAGCATGCAATCGATGCGTTAAGACTGTTATGTACTAATGACGAAAAAAAAGCTTTTGAACTCGCCCATAAAATCGGAAACGTAAATATAGAAAGACAGGAATTGGTTCAAAAATCCGTGGAGGAAGCCAGAATAATGTTGGCAAAAACCTCCGCGGTTAAGAACCAGCAACATAAAGAACAAACCGCGGAGGTTAATAAAACGGAAAAAATTATTATCCTCGTCTCCGACCACTGGCATGAAGGCATCATCGGCCTGATTGCTTCAAAAATCGCTGAAGAATTTTACCGCCCAACTTTGGTTCTGACAAAAACTGACGATCATTATAAAGGCTCGGCTCGTTCAATTCCCTCTTTCCATATTACGGATTTTTTGCGGTCCCTTAAAAAAAATCTCATCGATGTCGGCGGTCATAAACAAGCGGCCGGTTTTACCCTGGAAAAAAATCAACTTGAAGAATTTATAAAAAATGCCCAAAAACTTGCCAATAAATTCATCAAAGATAAAGATCTGGAAAGAAAGATCGAAGCCGATCTCAAAATCCCTATTTCAAAAATCAGTCTGGCCCTTGTTAAATCATTGGAAGCTCTGGAACCTTTCGGCATCGGCAATCCTAAACCAACTTTTTACAGTGAAGGAATTCTTACTGGTGCTCAACTTCTGGGTAAAACTCAGAAACATTTGAAAATTTTTGTCGATGGTTTCGAATTCCTCGTTTTTAACCAAGCTGATAAATTCAAAAACCTTACTCGTGGGCAAAAAATAAAAGTTGTTTATAATCTCAATATTAATGAATGGAATAATAAAAAAATTCTACAAGGAAAAATTAATTACTTTCTTACTGAATGACGACCTGGCCCCCGAATACCAACTTTTTTTCCATGCCTATCTGATCGTCCAACTAAATACTTACTTGCGATTTCAGTCTGTGTTGCCCAATGAATAGTCAAGTTTTCATTACTATTTATTTTTTTTATCGCATTAACCATGCTACTTGATTGTAATCTTAACCCAGAATTCTTTATCAAGGCATTAAAACCCTTTCTAGCACTGACTATATTTAAAGGTGGACTACTTGTTAATTCGTACAACCCTAGAGCAAATATAGAATTAGCCCTCAATTCTATTAATTTAACCAATTTACCGATATCCCCACGACATTCTCTTGTATTTACACCCAACAAACTAGCAATTGCCTCCAAGTAATTTATCTGCATTGATATTAGGTCAATTTCCATATTTTTAAAAACCCCGCGATTGCGCGGGGTGGTTAAATTTACAATTAAGTATTGTCAACCACCCCACGTCCAAATCTCAATGAAGAGATTTAGCCTGGGAATGAGTTGATAAATATTTGTTTTCATGGTGCCACTATTATAACAAACTAATACGGAATGTGTGTAAGATTTTCAGCTTCTTGTTAAATAGACAAAAAAATACTACAATTGTTGAATTGTGAAAAACTTATTCGTCGAACAAACTGTTGATCAAATCGGGAAAGAAGTTGAGCTTTACGGTTGGATTGACACAAAAAGGGACCATAAAAAAATTGTTTTTATTGATCTGCGGGATCGAACTGGGACCGTCCAAGTCGTTGGTGGCGAAGAATTCAAGGCCCTTTCTGAAGAAGACGTTGTTTATATCAAAGGACTGGTCAAGAAAAGACCGGATAAAATGGTTAATTCAAAAATAAAAACCGGATCAATTGAAATTGAAGCCAAAGAATTAAAAATCTTAAATAAAACCAAGACACTTCCCCTTCCAGTCAACACTGATGGTCATGATATCGACGAGGAAGTCAGACTAAAATACCGCTATCTTGATATCCGTCGGCCCAGAATGTATAATAACCTGGCATTAAGAAGTAAATTCATCGATCTCATTCGCCAATATCTTTTTGATAAAAATTTTTTAGAAATTGAAACGCCTATATTATCTGAAACTACTCCCGAGGGAGCGCGTGACTTCATCGTCCCATCCCGTCTACAACTGGGCAAATTTTATGCCCTTCCCCAATCACCCCAGCAATATAAACAACTACTAATGGTTGGGGGTGTTGAGAAATATTTCCAGATTGCCCGATGTTTTCGCGATGAAGATCCAAGAGCTGACCGGGCTTACGGAGAATTTACCCAGCTTGATCTGGAAATGAGCTTTGTGGAACGGGAAGACGTAATGAACTTAACAGAAAATCT
>CAZSLG010000103.1:0-2339 GCA_964607745.1 uncultured Gammaproteobacteria bacterium
ATTGTGATTACTTCCGGATTGAGCATAAAGGGCAATTTCATCATCACCAGTAGTATAATAAATGCCGTAAGCTTGGCTATAACTTTTTGTCAAAATACCAGCATTTCCTGATGGCATATGGGTTACTTTTGCCCACATTTCAACCGTAAAACTTCCTAAACCGGGGTTTAAAACAGTTCCATTTCCGGCGTTAACATAATCATTATTACCATCAAAACTTAGAGCTTTGCCGATTTTACCCTGAGTCCAGGAGGGAGCGGAGGAGCCGGTTCCAAGGACACCGTTATTGCTATTGCCACTGCTATCATAAGCGGTTGAACTGGTGCCTTCGTTGAAGTCCCAGTAGGCAACCGGGCCGGGGGCGAAGTTATAGAGATCTTTAACTTCGGTAGCCGAAAGGGCACGATTATAGATGCGGACTTCGTCGAGAGAACCAGGAAAATAAAGTCCATCACTAGCTCTACCGAAAGAGATATTTACAGTATTAGTTCCCATGGTACCAATGACAGAGGTTGTACCAGTTAAAACGCCATTTTGATAGATTAAAAGTTTTTGACCATCAAAAGTGCCGACCGCATGAACCCATTGGTTCAACGGGTAGGCAACAGATGAGGTGACGCTTGAATTAGTGCCACTTATTCGACCCTTAAATTTTAAATAACCTGGACTTTCGTCAGCATTAAGTGACCAGGAACCGTAGTCGTCACGGCCTTTGTCAACTATCCCTTGATAAGATGATCCGGCTGAGGATTTGTATATCCATGTGGATACAGAAACATTGGTGTTATTGTAGGAAGGATTGGTGCCGGCATTAATATAAGTAGTAGAGCCATTAAAACTAGTACCGACACCAAATTTGCCGGTAGACCAGCCAGGGGCGGAGGAGCCGATACCAAAAGTGGCGAGGTTGCTGTTACCTGAGGAATCGGCGGAAGTGGTGCCCACACCTTCGTCGAATTTCCAGTAACCGACGAGGCCGTCACTTAAAGATTTTGGAGATTTGGAGCCGATGTTGACGTTGGCGCCTTCGGCTGAACCCATGCCGGCGAGGCCACTGGCATAATCTTTTTTTATTTGAGCGGCGGTGCGGGCATATAAATAAATTTTTGATTCGTCGAGATAACCTTTTAGCATACCTTTGGAAACACCTGATTGATTGCGGGCCAAATATATATAGTCATTTCGAGAGGTGACACTGTAAGCCGAATAGTCAGCAGAGGTGGCCGCTAATTTGTCGTTAATATATATCTTTATATGGGAACCGTCCCAGGTGGTGCTAGCTAAAGCCCATTTGTTTTCAGGAATAGTTGTTCCAGTAGTGACGCCGTGGGAAGTGTCGTCAAATTGTAATGTTAAGGATAGGGTACGATCGCTATTGATGCGAAATACAGGATTGTAGTAGTTGTGACTGATTAGTCCATAAGCGCTAAAGTTGTCGGGTTGAGTAGAATTGATACTTTTAATCCAGGTTTGAAAAGTAAACGTAACACTCGGTCCGATATAAAACATTTTATTTGAGGAGCTTTTAAGGGAATCATCAGCGCCGTCAAAGTAAAGGCATTTACCGGAGACGCACTGAGATTCATCGGTCCATTTGGGCCCGGAATTAGTGTAGGTGTTGTCAAGGTCATAAGCCCCATTTTGGACCATGGAACCACCGACTAGAGCCCGAAAAAGACCATTGGGGTAATCGATCTCGTAATCAACACCGCGAGTATAGGTATTGGCGTCGGTGGGGTATGAAGTGGCCACATCAGAGTTGGTTGAGATAGAGTCGTGGATTTTGACCCAAGAGCCAGGGGCGGGGGGGCGGATATAGTAATTAGTTTCAGAGATGGTAGTACCAATACCATCAAAAAAAGCGTTGGCTTTAGTGGCGTTGGGGGAAGAATCATAGGCGGTGGTGCCGACACCTTCGTCGAATTTCCACCAGGCGATGGGGCCACCGCCGGTTTCTTCGGAGGAGTAGGAGCCAATGGAATAACCACTGGCTTGGGTGGCAAAACCGGAGGCTAAAAAGCCATTGGTAGCCGAGGGATTGCCGTAATAAGCATAGTAAGTTGAGGTGCCGGCGGGGAAAGAGGGAATAAGAATATGAAAAACCGGAGCGGTAGTGCCGGCTCCGGAGGCAATGTAGTAATCAAGAAGAGAACCGGTGGCATCAGTAAACCTAAAGTCACCGTCATCGGCTTGAGCCTTGGTAGTGGTACCAATATTGACAGTAGCAATGATGTAGACATTGGTTTCACCAACCGAATGAGAAGAAATATTGATCGCCTGACGATAGGACCAGGAATCGTTCCACCATTCGGCTAAGACACTCTTACCTTTTTGGTTTA
>CAZSLG010000104.1:0-2319 GCA_964607745.1 uncultured Gammaproteobacteria bacterium
CGACCACCACTCCGACGGCAAGTCGGAGCTCCGACCAAAGCGTCGGAGCTGAAAAAATTGAGCAAAAGAGCGAAGAGATTAAAAAGAACGACCAATCCAAAGAGATTGAAAAATTAAAGAAAGAAGTGGAAGTACTTAAAAATAAATCGACTACGACCAAAACTCCTATACCTACTCAAAAAATAGTTGGGAAAAATAATTCAAGCCAAGTTTCTAAGCCACAACCAACCTCTTTGATTAGTAGTAATATTAGAGTCAAAATAAATTATGTTGTTCAAATTGTTTGTCCAGTAAATGGCGGTACAAGTTCTGGCACAGGAAGTATAGTCTATGGAAATTCCAGTACAGACAGTAAGATTTTGACCAATAAACATGTTCTTTCGGGTGCAACTGGACCATGTGGAGTCTATAGAACACAAACTTATGAGAGTGCGCCAGTTTTATATTTTAAATCTGGCAACACCTTTATTTTTAGCAAGGATTATGATATTGCTGTTATTACTCCAGATACACAAACACTCACCATCTATCCAAATACAAATTTTCAATTTAATTTGAGTACGGATATTTTTGATAAAGATATTTTAGTTCTTGGATATCCTGGTTCTGCTGGTAATAATATCACTTTAACAAAAGGGGTTATTAGTGGTTCAGAAAACATAAACGGTGTTGTAATGCATAAAACTGACGCAAAGATTGATAATGGCAATTCAGGTGGAGTTGTTTTTGATGAAGAAGGTAATTTTATAGGAATTCCTACACTTGCCTCTCAAGGAAATTTTGCTTCTTACGGTTACATTATTCCTGCTCAAGTTGTAAAAAACTTCCTTGATTTAGTTGAACAAGAGGGATACGGAAAACAAAATTGGCAACATCCACAACTTAGTTTATATGCGGTAAATCCGTCAAATACAATTCCTGATCTTGCACCACGCACACCACAAAATCCTGCCCCGCAACCTGAAGAAGACTCATCGTTAAAAATTGCCCGGTGCCAAGCAAAAAGAGATGCGGACTACAGTGCCTTTGTTAGTAAAGCAGATCAAATGTTGGCCGATGCTGTGCAAGAAATTAAAGACGAAGCAAATACTTTCATTAATAAACAATTACAAAATCATGACGCTTGTTTAATTGAAAGACCCGAGGTATTAAAGCAGTATGATTCAACAATGTCGCCATATAATTTGTGTTCTTTCTATTTAAGAAATGCGGAAGCGAAGAAAACCTATACAGACCAGCTGATAACTCAAACAAAAGCTGGAACAGCCACATTTTATTCTCAAGGAAAATCAGCCACTGATAATGAGTATTACCAGTGTGTTAATAGATAATATGGCAGAGGAAGAACTGACAAAAGAAGAACGACGGCAGATGGACATTGAAAGATTGCGGGTTTATCATGAACTACTTAATACGGCGGTGTGGGAAAGGTACAAATTACTTCCACAAGTCAGTGCTTTAGCGGCAACTTTATTGGTGGTTGCGACTTTTAATGAAAGCATTCTCCCATTAACAAACTGCGTCAGGTTTTTGATAGCCGCCTTTCTCTTGTTAATACCGATAAGTATTATCGGCTATTTAGCTGCACTTCACCAAGCAGAAAAACATGCCCAAAAAAACATCAATAATATCAGTAATGGCCGACCAACAGAACAAATGAAGCGAGGTCTTTTCTCTGCTCATCTGCCGTGGGTTATAGCTGGAATTTTGACAGTACTAACTGCGCAAGTTATATTTTTAATACTATAGTTTTTCGCAACTACTTTTCTTGACGAGCGGGCAAAAAATGGATGAGGTTAGGGGGAGGAAATTTTTGAAGATATGTGCGACACCGAGTGTCCAACATTTTTATCCTTTGAAGGATGTTTTATAAATTATTAAATTTTTCTATTGAAAGATTGGCTTGTTTTACGACTATGTTGTGAAGCGTGCAGCTTCAATGTAGCCGAGAGCGGCCTCTTTGACATTAGCTTCGGCTTCGGCGAAAGAATCGCCAAAAGACGACACATGGTTTAATTCCGGTATCACGGCCGTTACCTTTTTACTTTTTTTGTCAATTTCGTATTCAATTTTGTACTCAAATTCTCGCTTTTTCATATTGTAATCAGATTACATCAATAAGCTAAAAATATCAACGGCGGTTGACAAAAAAGAGCGATGGTTTATAGTGGAGATAATCAAATAGTCGCAGAAATTAGGCGTTCGCGAGATATAAGTCCTAACGAGACACCAAGTTTAATTTTTCTGCGGCTTTACGGCCGTTTTATTTTTAATGAAAATTAAAGAGCGGAGCGATTATAATTTTCTTAACCTCGCCGA
>CAZSLG010000105.1:0-2303 GCA_964607745.1 uncultured Gammaproteobacteria bacterium
TTATCTATTTATCTTCTTATCTAATTATCTAATTCATGTTTAAAACTGCCCGTCTTAAATTAACTGCTTGGTATCTTCTGATTATCATGGTGGTCAGTCTTTCCTTTAGTGTTATTCTTTACCGGATTGTTAGTTTGGAAATTTCCCGCTTTGCCCGGACTCAACGTTTTCGCTTTGACCAAAGATTTCTTCTCGACGAAGAATTATTGGCTGAAAGTCGGGGGCATTTATTTTGGTCATTAGTTGAAATCAACAGCATTATTTTTATAGTCTCCGGCTCACTCGGATATCTTTTAGCCGGCAAAACTCTTTCACCTATTCAAAAGATTGTCGAGGAACAAAAACGCTTCGTTGGTGACGCCTCCCATGAATTACGTACCCCCTTAACTGCTCTTAAATCTATGCTCGAAGTCAGTCTTCGTGATAAAAAAATCACCCTACCGGAGGCTAAATCAATTATTAGTGATAGTTTGGAGGAAACGGACAAACTAACTTCACTTTCCAATTCTTTGCTTGAACTGGCCCGTCTTGATGGCGACACCAAAAAACTGGTCAGAGAAAAACTCTTGGTCAAAGATCTTGTTGCTGATAGTCTTAAACAAATTACCCTCCGAGTTCAAGCCAAAAACATTTCTATTACTTCCCGCACCAACAGTACCCAAGTCTTTGGCAACCGGGAAAAACTGGCCGAAGCTCTCTTAATTCTTCTTGACAACGCTTTTAAAAATAGTCCCTCCGGTTCCCGGATAAGTATCAGCGCCCAAACTATCAAGAATACCGCTCTTATTAAGGTCTCCGACCATGGTTCCGGCATCTCTTCTTCAGACCTTCCCCATATTTTTGAAAGATTTTATCGGGCCGACATCGCCCGGAGTAAAAACAACGAAGACGGCTTTGGTCTCGGACTTTCTATCGCCCAAAAAATTATTGAAGAACATAAGGGTAAAATCGAAGTCAAAAGTAAATTAGGGCAGGGTAGTGAGTTTAAAATTATCCTGCCATCCTTCAGCTAATCATCAGAATTGGTATATAATATTCCCCCATGGATAAAATTTGGAAAAATAAAAAGATTATTGCCGTAGTTTTAGGGATAATTATTCTAGGTATCATCGGATTTAGTGTTATTAAAAAAAATAAAGCCGCTACTCCCCAATACACCACTGCTATTGCCGAAAAAGGCACCTTAGTCGTTTCCCTTTCTGCCTCTGGTTCTGTCTCCAGCAATAACAGCCGCACCGTCACCACCACCGCTTCCGGTGTCGTTAAAAAAGTTTATGTCAAAGAAGGGCAAAAAGTAAATACTGGCACTCCGCTTTTACAAATCGACCTTGACCTAAACGGTCTTCAAAAATATCAGTCGGCTTATGCCAGTTATCTTAGTTCTAAAAATAGTTTAAAAACCGCCCAGGATAAATTCTACAGTCTTCAATCTGATTTGGTTTCCGCCAAAAATATTTTCGACAACCAATGGTCGATGCAGTCGCCTGACGATCCCACCTATATTCAAAAACACAATACTCTTTTAACTGCTCAAGAAGCCTACGATAATTTACAAAATCAAATCAAGCAATCCCAAACCTCACTGGAATCTTCCCGTCTATCCTATCAGGCTGCTGGTTCAGTTGTTTATGCTCCTATCACCGGCACTATCGGTTCAATTTCTTTAACTCCGGGCATGATTTTAAACCCCACCAGCGACGCCGCCAATAGCAGCAACAGTGAAAACAAAATTGCCATTGTCAAAACCGGGGCCACCCCCTCAATTAATGTTTCCTTAACCGAAATTGATGTTCCCAAAGTTAAGGTCGGCAATAAGGTTACGGTCACAATTGACGCTCTGCCCGGTAAAACTTTTACCGGTAAAGTCATTGCCATTGATACTACCGGTACTGTCAGTTCCGGAGTCGTTAACTACCCCGTCACCATTCAGCTCGATTCGAGTATTGATGGAGTTTTGGCCAATATGTCAGTTACTGCCAATATATTGACCAATTTTAAGGATTCTGTCGTCATGGTTCCCAATGCGGCCATTTCTGCCGCCACCGACGGCTCCGTTACCGTTCGGGTCATGAAAAATGGCCAGGTGGAAAGTGTTCCGGTTGAAGTTGGCATCAGCAATGATACTGTCACCGAAATTACCTCCGGTCTTTCCGAGGGTGACGAGGTTGTCACCGCTGTTTCTACGGCCGCCACTAAAACCATCACTAACTCCACTCAATCAATTTTTGGCGGTATGGGTGGTGGTACTAGATTTGTCGGTCGCTAATCACATGATAAAAATGCGCCATATTGGTAAAACTTAT
>CAZSLG010000106.1:0-2299 GCA_964607745.1 uncultured Gammaproteobacteria bacterium
GTTGGCGGATTTTTAGACTAGAAAGTTGACGGAGAGCGTGGAGGTCCTGACAGGTCTTCCGGACGGTATCCATATTTTTTTCTAACCCTATATTAATTAGATTTTTATCGACATTGGGCCAAGATTCCAAATGAACCGAAGAAGTGGCGGAAGATAAATTCCGGTGGATTATTTCACTTAAAAAGGGAATAAAGGGTGAAATAATGATGGTGAGTTTTCCAAAAACATAATAAAGAAGGTCAAGATTGTCATTTCGGTTGCGGTTTCGGCGGATATACCAAGTGGAAAGGTCACTGACAAAGGATCCCAGAGCTTCGGTAGCCTTGGCAGTGGAGTATTGATCTAGGCTATTGGTTACTAAGTCAATGGTACTGTTGAGACGGGAAAGCAACCAAAGATCGAGAACGTGAGTGATTTTAGTGGCATCGAAATTAGGATCAGGTTGCCAGTTTTCCAGATTGGCGTGCTGAGTAAAAAAACGATATGAGTTCCACAGAATGAGAATAAATTCGCGTTTAATACTATCGGCAATATTGTACCCAAAGTTGACATTGGAGCTGGATTTTTGAAGACAATAAAGCCAACGCATGGCATCAGCTGACATTTTGGCAACAGCGTCGTCAAAAGGGATACCATTTTTTTTAGTTTTACTCATCCGTTCCCCAAATTCGTCTCGGACTTCGGAATAAGTAACCACGTTTTGATAAGGAGAAACATTTTCAAAGGTGACGCTAAAAAAGAGCATGGAATAAAACCAGAGCCGGACCTGTTCGGTCATCTCAGTGACTAAGTCAGCAGGGAACCATTTCTGCCAATAAGATTTATCGTCAAGATAGTGGAGGGTGGAAAATGGAACTACTCCGGCATCAAGCCAACAGTCACCAACATCAGGGATCCGGTTAACATCTTGGCCGCACTTTGGGCACTTTATTTTTATTCCATCAATCCAGGGACGGTGAAGGGAAGATAGTCCTTCAACAAACTTGGGGTCGACGGCTAAACTCTTAAGTTCCTCAAGACTGCCGACAACTGTTAATTGGCCGCAACCACATTCGTAAAAAGGCAGAGCCAGGCCATAGAAACGTTTACGGCTAATCATCCAATCTTCCATGGAATTAAGCCAGTTTTGCATCCGTCGGCCGACAAATTTAGGATGCCAGTTGACGTCAGCGGCAGCCTTTTTCATAAGTGGCCGAATCTGATTGGTATCGATATACCAGCTGTCCTCAAGTCGAAAAAGACATTTGGTTTTGCATCTCCAACAATGGGGATAACGGTGGGCAATGGGTCCGGTTTTAAATAAAGCGCCAATTTTTTCTAAATACCCGATAACCATTGGGGTAACATCATGCGCGTAAAGTCCGGTCAAATCCCCGTAACCCGGACTAAAGTGGCCGGTTTCATCCAAGGGTGAGAGCATGTCGGTTTTGAGTTTCTTGCCCAAGAGAAAATCCTCTTGACCGCAGCCGGGAGCGATGTGAACTATGCCGGTACCCTCAATCGGATCAACTTCGTCCCATTGAGCAATATAATGTTTGACATTTATTTGAGCGGGAATGTCGTAGAGTGATTCGTATTCAAGACCGAGAAGTTTTTTGGAATCAAAGCTTTGGTAATCGGTTAAACCCAGACGATCGGCGGCCTGACGGGCTAGATAAAGGGTGTCACCATTGTGTTTGGCCTTAACATAATCGTGTTTGGTGTTGATGGCCAAAAGAACATTAGCTGAAAGTGTCCAAGGAGTGGTGGTCCAAGCCAAAACGTATTCGTTGTTTTTGTCTTTAAGCCTAAATTTCAAATAGACCGAAGTATCGGTAATATCCCGGTAACCATCGGCTTGTTCGTGTTGGGAGAGACCGGTTTCACAACGGGGACACCAAGTGGCGGCGCTTTTGCGTTTGATAAGCCAGCCCTTGTTTTTAACAATTTTTAGAAAGTGCCAGATGTAAAGATTGTTTTCTTTGGAGTTGGTGTAGTAACTGTGATCCCAATCCATAAAGTATCCCAAACGTTTCGATTGCTCGGTTTGGAGTTGGGAATATTTGGAGACACGATCAAGGCAGGCTTGAGTGAATTTATCCAGACCAAAATTTTCTATGTCTTTTTTGGAATTAAAACCGGCATCTTTTTCGACTTCGACCTCAACCCAGAGACCCTGACAGTCAAAACCATTTTGAAAACGTTGTTGAAACCCACATAAATTTTTGTATCGTTGAAAAACATCTTTGATGGTTCGGCCGCGGGCGTGATGAACTCCCATGGGGCCATTGGCGGTGATGGGGCCGTCGGTAAAAAAAAA
>CAZSLG010000107.1:0-2291 GCA_964607745.1 uncultured Gammaproteobacteria bacterium
GAATGGGGGATTGCCGCCTTTGGTTGGGCAAAAATTGACAAGGAGTGGGAAATAAACGGTATTAAAATCTTTAAGTTGATTCACAATCCAACCGGGACATGATCAAAAAGCATTGGCTGATTGTTTTAATTTGGATTATCGGATTTTTTCTTCGTTGTTATCGCCAGGGGGATTTATTAGGTTTCTACTACGATCAGGGGCGCGATGCTCAAATTGCTGCCGACATTCTTTCTTTTAAAAATTTTCCGGCCATCGGTCCCACCACCGGCATTGCCGGACTCTATCTTGGTCCTTTCTGGTACTACCTGATTACCCCCGGCTATTTTATTGGTCGTGGTTCTCCGGCAGTGGCCTCTCTGTTTATTGTATTTATTGAGTCCCTATCTATTCCCCTTATCTATTTTTTATTAAAAAGATATTCTAATTCCCGTACCGCCATTTTTGGTGCTGTCTTTTGGGCCTTCAGCCGTTACCTGATTCACTCCAGCCGCTGGTTTAGCAATCCCTCACCTCTCCCTACCTTTGTTTTAATAATTATGCTTTTTACACTCAAGATAATCGTTGATAAAAAATATAAATATCTACCCTTCCTATTTCTTTTTCTGGGTTTGTCTCTTCAGCTTGAGGCCGCTTCGGCTATTTTCTTTTTTCCGGTTTTAATCTTATTTTTTCTATTATCTAAAAATATTATTAAAAAAATTCACTATAAATTTTGGATTCAGTCAATCTTGATTTTTGGCGCTCTTTTAATTCCTCAATTGGCCTTTGAGGTCAAAAACTCCTTTCCTACCACCAAGGCCTTAATTGGTTTTTTGAGTGGACAGGTAAATTCTCTTTCAGGTAGTTCATTTGCCATCCCCAGCCTCCCATTTTTGATTGAGCGTCTTCGTTTTTATTATCAAGTCTTCTTTACCAAGCTCGATACCGATTTAACCTCTTGGTCTCTTTTGGCTCTTCTCTTTTTCTTTTTGGCATTAATTTTTAAAACCAAAAATCTTTGGCTCAATCCAATTTTTAAATTATCTTTTCTCTGGCTCTTTATTCCGCTTTTTTTATTACTATTCTTTGTCGGTAATTACGGCCGCTTATATGACTATTACTTAACCGGCTATTTTCCGGCTTTTATTATTCTATTTTCAATTTTAATAAATTCTTTTTCATTTCCATTTTCTTTATTATTGCCATTACTATCATTGATTTACTATTTTAATGGCAACTACATCCATCTAAAAAACTTTCTCTCTGCCGGCATTGATGGTCCGACTCACATTACTCTGGGAAATTCACTTTTTGCCGTTAATCGGGCTTGTCAGGAAAATACCTTAGAAAAGGGTACTCTTGACATCTACGTTCCCCCAGTTACTCCGACTACCTACAATTATCTGATCAATAAACTTTGTTCTAATTTTTTGTCTGATTCTTCTGTCCGTTATTTAATATACGAGGTCGATACTGAAAACCCAGACAAACTTTCTGCCTGGCTATCCCGGTATTCTCAGGATAAATTAATTGTCTCTTCCCGCCTCGGCGGTGTGACTTTCGAAAAAAGATTAAGACAATAATCTATTCTACGTATCCCAACATTGGTTCCAGTTGATATTCGTCTTTTTTACAATCGTCAGGATTTATTGAGTATATTTTATTTTCCGGTCTCACCAGCCCAAAACGACCAAAATATTGAGCCTTATCTTTGTCTCCCAGGGGTGCCGGTACAAACACGTTATAAATCGGGATATTCGGTGTGTTGGCCTTAACTACCCCAACTCCGTTGTACCACCACAGATATCTAAATCCCCAGGCAAATCCCGGATCAGCAATAAAATTAACTGCTATACAGGGGTATTTTTTAAGGTCAACATCAGCCTTAATCGCTTTAACCAACAAATTTCGGTAGTAATAACTATGATCCATCTCACTTTTGGTTAACAGCCACCACAGATTAAGCACACCGTAGCCGGTTGCCAATCCTACCAGGATATATTTACGTCTTATTTCTCCCAAAGCTATGGACAACAACAAAATCCAAATAGGAACTATGTTAGAAAAATAATATTCCGACACGACTCTTTTTGACCAAAACTGAATTACCAGCATTGAGATTGGCCACAGACTCAAAATTAATAAATGACGCCGCCACTCCCGTTTTTTGTAAAATATAAAAGTAAACAGGGCCAAATAACCAAACCACCAAAATTCACTTTTACTAAATTTATCCCAGCCAAAAAATAACCTTGTTTGTATTTCCTTTCCCGAAGCGTTTAACACCTTAATTACCTTCATTTTTCCGGTTG
>CAZSLG010000108.1:0-2266 GCA_964607745.1 uncultured Gammaproteobacteria bacterium
GAGCGAAGCGGGAAAACCGCGGAGGTTAATCAAAGCTTGGCAAATAATTTCGCCATCGACTATCTCGCCCTCGCCGCGATCGGCACTATCGCCGATCTTGTTCCCCTAGTTGGTCCTTCCCGATCATTAGTTAAATACGGCTTGGATGTTTTTCCCATTGTAAAACGCTTTGGAATTAAACATATTCTCAAACAAGCCGGCATTGCCGACAAAAAAATTACCCCTTATGAAGTTGGATTTATGATTGCCCCGAGGATTAATGCCATTGGAAGACTTGAACATGCGATTGATGCCTTGCGATTATTGTGTACTAATGACGAAAAAAAAGCTTATGAGCTTGCACACAAAATCGGAAATATAAATATAGAACGACAAAATTTGGTTGAAAAATCCGTCGCTGAAGCACGTTTGTCATTGCGAGCGTCAGCGAAGCAATCCCAAAAAAAGATCGCTTCGTCGTCTTTGACTCCTCGCGATGACATTAAACTCCCTAAGTTAATTATCTTAGTCTCCAATCATTGGCACGAAGGAATAATTGGTTTGATTGCCTCAAAAATCGCTGAGGAATTTTTCCGCCCAACTTTCGTTCTGACAAATACTGGCGATCATTATAAAGGTTCCGCCCGATCAATCCCATCTTTTCACGTTACCGAATTCCTCCGTTCTCTTAAAAAAAATCTTATTGACGTCGGCGGCCATAAACAAGCAGCCGGTTTTACTCTGGAAAAAAATCAACTTGAAGAATTTACAAAAAACGCCCAAGAACTTGCCAATAAATTAATCAAAGAAAAAGACTTGGAAAGAAAGACCGAAGCCGACCTCAAAATCTCAATTTCAAAAATTAATCTTGATTTAGTTAAATCACTGGAAGCTTTGGAACCTTTCGGCATCGGCAATCCCCGGCCAACCTTTTATAGTGAAGGAATTCTCACCGGCGCCCAGCTTCTTGGTAAAACTAATTTACATTTAAAAATTTGGGTTTCAGACGTTATTCCCGAGTCCTCTTCTGTCATCCCCGCGAAGGCGGGGATCCAATCTTTAGAATTAATTGCTTTTAATTCTGCCGATAAATTCAAATCCCTCTCTCGAGGAGAAAAAATCAAAGTTGTTTATAATTTGGAGGTTGATAGATGGAATGGAAGGGAAAAGTTGAGTGGGAAATTATTATCTATTTCAAAGGAAAAATAACTAAAATATTCTATTTTTGGTGATTATTTCCGTTAGGAAAATATTTCTTTGTTTTGTGTCTGATAACATTGAGCTTTGTTGCTATTAGTTCATCCGGATTGTCATATTGGTCCAAAAATCCTGAAACATGTTTCAATAATGGACTAAAATGTTGTTCAAAAACATTTTCAGGATTTTTTGTTTTTTTTAATTCTTGAACTGATGCTTCAAATTCCAATCCCATATTAGGGCCCAATCCCAAAGCCTCTGACAAACTATAGATTCCAAGATAAGCCGGGCTAGTTGAATTTTTTTTAGATTCTTTGGGCGGCGGATGGATTAAATCACTTAAATAAACGAAGGGTTCTCCAAAAACTTCATTTAACTTTCCCAGTAGCCATATTCCAGTTTCAAATATTTCCGCTCCATCATGATCATTATTTAATAATCCGATTACATGTCTTTCTCGTCTTAATATTTCTTGACGCCCAAAATCCTTAAATCTTAATTCGGATTCCTGTGGGATAAAATGAATTTTAGTGCTTTGCGACTCTTTAGGTAAAGATTGCTCTCTGGTCATTACCAATTGTTCTGAATCTGATGATAAAGAAGCCCCTATTTGTAATACTCTCCGTAAATTTGATAAAAAATATCCTAATCCAATACCTTGTATATTTACGACCTTGGTATAGGTAAACCTGTGGATTAATCCTTCGATCAGTTCAAGTGCTTCAGTTGTAGGTAAACCGTCCGTAGAAATTAAATTGCCCGGAAGGGTAATGCCATATGTTTCAAGATTGTTTTTTAACGTATTTCTTCTGACCTCAATTATTTCTTTTTCACTCATTGGTTCTTCTCTTCTTGCCATAATAGTTAGCCTAATAATATTAACTATAAGACTTATTATATAACATAAGCTTGTTAAAACAAAGAAAATCTTGTAATATTTTCCTACTTATGAAAAACTTATTCGTCGAACAAACCGTTGATCAAATCGGGAAAGAAGTTGAGCTTTACGGCTGGGTTGACACAAAAAGGGACCACAAAAAAATTGTTTTTATTGATCTGCGGGATCGAACTGGGACCGTCCAAGTCGTTG
>CAZSLG010000109.1:0-2199 GCA_964607745.1 uncultured Gammaproteobacteria bacterium
CCAGTAATAGTATAGCTACCATTTTGGTTACTGGTACAAGCAATCACGTCCGTTCCCTGATTGTCAAAAATATTAGTATCGATAGTTGAACCCGCCTGGCAGGTAAAGTTTACTGCCGCCGTCCCGGTGCCCTTGGCCCTAAATGTCACCACCGCTAAATCACCAACAATCGCCACTGCCTCACCCAGCACTGAATCCCCCGAAGGATTGAAAGACATGTCCAGTTTACCGTCGCTGTTATAAATATTTTTTCCCATGGAAAAAGTAAAAGCCGGAGAACTTGGGTCTTCAACTGACACCACTTCCAATTTACCAGCATCAAAAGTCAAAAATGCATCCACCGCCATTGATTTAGCCGTCCCCGAATCAACCCCGACGGTTACTTTAAAAGTCGAACCATTACTGAAACTTCCCGAACTTGGAGACAATTTAAGCATCGGCCCAGCCATAGCCGCGCTTGACGCGGACACCCCTAAGCATAAAACTAAGCTTAAAATAAACAGACTTTTCTTCATTGTCCTGAAGTTACCTTAACTATTAAACCGCTACTATTAAAAGGTAACACTTTAGCCGATCCGTTTTCAACCACCAAAGTCCCCTCACCTACCTCAAAACTTACCTCACCTTCTCCAAGATAATTAACTTTTAGCTTAGCCAAATCAATTCCCGTACCTGTTTTTAACTCAAAACCCTTCGGTGCTGATACTAAGTAATTAACTACTACCAAACCTTTTTCCGGATTAATTTTACTAAAACTCGGCTTAACAAAACTCTTGTCAACAACAATCTCTTCTATTGAGACTTGAGATGGATCATATTTAATATACAAATCTACCGCATCAATAGCTACATCTTTCTTCGTCGTCATGTTCAAAATCACTTCATCACTTTTCCCAATTACTACTTCTTTATCTGCTTTCCAGTTTAAACTAACGGGAATGTTGCTACCTACCTTCAACAGTTGCGGTCCTAATTTTTTTGTCGAACGGCCTAAAAAAATCACACTCTCAATAATAATTACTATTGCCACCACCGGTATTAATGTCAAAAGAATTTTATTTTTTTTCATCTCTTTAATAAAGTTCACCCTGCTTAGCCTGCAGAGAAATTTTTAAGATATTAACATCATTGCTATTAACCTGACAGTTGCCATCCAAATCCCCTTTGAGATACCCTCCCTCGTTCACTGTTTCATGAACTAAAGATTTAGACTTCACAAAAGAAAAGTCAACCCCGTTTATCCATCCGTCCGGTGTCTCCGAACTGACTCCGACTACATCACCAGCAATAATCGGATATTTGGAAAAATCATATACCGGACTAGTATCGGCATTTGCTGTCAGGACAATTTCTCCTCCTGCCTGATTATACGGTCCTTCCTGATTGTTTTTACCGTATTTCACCTGAAGATGTTTAGGGCCCTTGGCAAATACTGCCACTCCGACTCTTCTTTGGAAACCGGTTAACACTAGAGATCCGGAAAAAACCAACTTTCCCCCCACCACTTCCTTGCTCTGAGGAATTATTCCTGAATATACCCTCGATGTTCCACCACCTAGAACAATAAATTGTAACGGCCAATTTACCACACACTTAGCATCATTCCCATTAACGTTAGCAAAAGCCACTTTATAATTTAAAATAGAATCTTCACCAATCGGCGCTTCCGTTGGAGTCAAGGTTACCGTCGGCTCAACCAATTCGTTTTTAATATCATATCTCGAGTCACCAATCTCCCCTACCTTTAGAGCGCTATCAGTTGCTCCGGCAGTCGGATTATAGCCACCAACCTTAGTTTTTTCTCGATCAATTTTTATTTCTCCTTCTCCCGGGTTAATCGCCACAAATTTAATTGTCGCCACTCTTACCATTCCTCCCTTTAAATCCTCTGGTTTTTTATTCAGATCTGCAATCGCCACCAATCTCAAACATTTATAACCCTCCCCTACTATTGACGCATCCACCAAAGTTCCTAGAGCCTCTTTGTTTAACTCAATCTGTGACGAAGGATCATCCTCGCTTATCGTTAACTCATTTCCATAACAAATTTGGGTGTCAATTGAGCTCAATTTAGCTTCATTTTCGGTCTCCACAAACAATTGAGCAATTACTTCGTTTCCCACCTGTCCAAAATGTTCCTCAGGCATCATAAATACCTTTGTTCCGGCAAAATAAGCCCCCCGCCTGGTTTCCTGATTT
>CAZSLG010000110.1:0-2169 GCA_964607745.1 uncultured Gammaproteobacteria bacterium
ATTTTTTTTCGAATCCCAGGGCTAAAAGTTTAGCTTTTTGCCTACCTGCTTCCCCTTCCCGTTCTTGAAAAGATAATATAATGTGAATTTTTTTCAGAGGATAAGTTTGTAAAGATAAAGCTTCCAGTGTTTTTATTAAAGTCCCCTCCGGTTCCTTATAAGTCGGGATAACCACAATATGATGGATCTTTGCCCAGTCAGGGAAAACCGCTACATCCCCCATCCAGTCAAATTTTTGGCTGGCTTCCAGCCTAAAATGACCAATCAAAGAAAAAACCGCCACCGATAAAGATTTATATAACCAGTAAACGGTGAAAGCGATAATGTAGACGGCAACCACTTCCGGAATTACCAGTGACCCCCACAGAGGAAATAAAATTAAAAACCAACTGACTGATCCGGGCAAAATTTCTAAGGCCCGCCGGGTCCTGACCGGGTGACGGAGGAAATAGCGTTTTATTGAGTTCATAGGTATATTTTATACCTAGGCTATGGTGAGACGTGGGAATAAAGGAGTAGATGGGGCGGAAATTTTTGGGCCTTTAAAAATTTGTTGGATTTTGGTGGCGGTTAACGGAAGAAATATGCTCAATGGCAGAGTCAATTGCAGAATTTTTTCTACATAAACCTTTAGATTCTTTCCGGCTTCATCGTCGGATTTTTCCCAAGGTTTGTCAAGGTTAATTTTTGCGTCAAGAGCGCCAAAATCTTTCCACAGTTCTTCCAGAACCAGATTGAATTCAAAGTTTTCGAGATGGGAGGAGAAAGAACTGGGAAGATTGGGGATATTAGAGAGATTTGGGGAAATAAAGGATTGGACAAAATTCTTTAATTCACAAAGTTTTGTTACTCGTTGAACCAAATTACCTAAACCGTTAGCGAGGTCGGATTGATATTTTTCATCAAATCTCTGAAATGAAATATCTGCGTCTTCACCTGTTTGACTCGCAGAAAGCAACAGGTATCTTACAGCATCTGAGCTCCCGTATCTCTCAACAAGTTGTTGCGGAGATATAACATTCCCTAATGACTTTGAGATTTTTTGTCCATCAATAGTAAAAAATCCATGAGCAAGAATAACTTTGGGCAATTCGACTCCTGCCGCAATCAGCAATGCTTGCCAAATTACTGTATGAAACCATACAATATCTTTCCCAATAACATGAATATCTGCAGGCCAAAATTTTTTCTTTCCTCTTAAAAATTGAGTGGCAGAGAAATAGTTGATAAGAGCGTCAACCCAGACGTAAATTGTATGATTTTTATCCCATGGCAAAGGTATACCCCAACTCACTCCAGCCCTAGAAATAGAAATGTCATCCACTCCTTGTTTAAGTCTACTGACAATTTCATTCTTTCGCTTTTGAGGCAATATTTCATATTCGCCGTTTTCAATTTTATTTAAAACTCTTTCAGAAAGTTCTTTTAATTTAAGAAAGTAGTTTTCTTCTTCTTGATATTCCGGTTTCTTATTTGGGTGAAGTTGACATTTTCCATCTACCAAGTCAGATTCGACCAAGAACTTTTCACAACCAACGCAATATAAACCTTTGTAAATCCCTTTATAAATGTATCCGTTTTTTCTAATTTTTTTCAACAGTTTGATCACAACTTTTTCATGGCGGGGATCAGTTGTCCTGATAAAAAAATCATAATTGATATCAAGTGCTTTCCAGGCCTCTTTGAATCTTGGGACGACACTATCGGCAAAGTTTTTCGGACTCAGTTTTTTCTCTGCCGCCACCTGTTGAATTTTCTGACCGTGCTCATCCGTACCCGTAAGAAAAAAGGTGTTTCTGTCTCCAAGTTTCAATTTCCAATAACGCGAGATAACATCGCCAACCAAAGTAGTATATGCATGACCGATATGAGGAACGTCGTTAACGTAATAAATCGTTGTGGTGACGTAGAACTTAGACATAGGTATATTTTACCGCATCAGAGTTAAGAAGATTTGGGGAGAAACTTATCCAATGCTCCGGCGAATTTATTGGCAAGTTTTCCGGCCCATTCGTCGGTTCTGACTTTTGAAATGGCAATTTTTATTCCCGGCTTATCCAACGATTCCTGAATTCTGGCAATAGTGGACGAACTTACCCCCAATTGCTTTTTTATTTCGTTGTAGCTTTTCCCGTTTGCCAGCATTAACGCCACGGCCAATCTTTTGGC
>CAZSLG010000111.1:0-2106 GCA_964607745.1 uncultured Gammaproteobacteria bacterium
AAATTAAGGAGTAAAAAAGGGATCGCTTCGCTCATAGGATTTATACTGCCCTCCCACTCCTTCCAAACTTTCTACCCCTTGGGCCCTATATTCTTTTATTTTCGACAACAGGGCGGTTTCTTCAACTTTCAGTGTCATATCCGTCAATCTTAAAGATTCAATGTTAATTTTATTCGTCATCGGTTGAAAATAAGCTGACACCCTAACCTTAATTAAAGCCACCTGGCCATTAATTTTTAAATCAAAACTATCAATAGACAATATCGGTAGGCTTCGCTCCAAACCCTTAATTAATTCTAGATATTTTTCCCCCGGACCGCTTAAAGTCAGCTCCACTGGCACCTTTTCATAATCAACTATCGCTTGTTTCACCTCCTGCTTTTTAACATCACCCATACTGACCGAAAAGTCACTTACCTGAAAACCGGAAGATTCAGCTACTTTTTTAATAATCTTTACCAACAAATATGAGTTTTTCTGAGGCATCACTCCGCTGCTTAACAGGTTAGCATTGTTGTTTAATTCCTCCTGATCAACTGATAAAAAATATTTTCTTTTTTCCATTACTTCAACGGTTTTCTTTTTAATATCTTCTATTTCCTTTATTACTTTTTCTATTTCGGAAATTTTAGGGGACACCACCCATAAAAAAATCGATAATAATACCGCCAACATCAACATCGGAGTTACCCATACCATCAATAAATTTTTATCCATTCCAAAAATCTTATCCGGTAAATTAATCTTTATTTTACTCATAGTAGTTTTACCTCCAAACCGACTGTCCAAGCGCTATCTGCCCGAATGTAACTCACCCCTAATATTTTTATCTGTCTTATTCCGGGAACTTCCCCTTTATTTATTTCCTCTATTCTTTTTTCCACCTGGTCTAAAAGTTGTCCTCGAGATACCAAAAGCGACAACCTAAAAATTGATTCATCTTTTAAACTAATATCTTTTACTGTTACCTCTTCCGGAAAAAGTTTACCTATTTTAGAAAAAGCTTCATAGTACTCAAATCTATCGACCAATATTTTTCCTAAAAGTTTGGCTCTATATTTAATCACTTGGCTGGTCACGACACTATCAGACATTGATGAAAAAGCATTTATTTCTTTTTGGTATTTATTCTTTTCTACCGTTAACCACCATTTAACCGAAAACCAAACTATTAGCATTAATAATACCGCTAGCAACCATCCTACTGCCATTATGGTAATAACTTTTCTTGACAGCTCTTTCATCTTCATCCGAGCCGCCTGAAACTTGGCTTGGCTGGGCATCAGATTTAGATCTATCTTTGTTTTATTTTCACTCACACTAACCCCCTTAAAGCCAAACCGGTGGCTAAAGAAAATCGATAGGCATCCAAATTTAAATCAATTGGAGCCACCACTCGGGAAACATCAATTTTCAAAAAAGGGGCTATTACCTGGACTTCCACCCCTAAAACCCTAGTTAATTCTTCAGCCAAACCCGGCATTTTGGCTCCGCCACCGCTAAGCATTATTAAATCTACTGCTTTATTAAAACTTTCGGTGTACAGTGCCATCGCCCGTCGAATTTCCTCGGCCATAGACGAAAACACCGGCATAATCGCGTTCTTTATCTTTCCTTCCAGTTCCATTTCCCGAATCCCATAGGCTTTTTTATACTCCTCTGCCGAGGCCATATCCAATCCTAAACTTACCGAAATCGCCCGGGTAATTGATTCCCCTCCAATCGGCAACGACCTGGCAAAAAAAATATTTCCTTTTTTAAAACTAATAATATCGGAAAATTTCTCTCCAATATCAAACATCATTACTGATTCCGCACTTACTCCCATTTGACTTATCAGCCTCCGGACTGACACTGCTGGTGATTCCAATGCCATCATTTCCAATCCCACCATTTTAAATAATTTTACATATGCCTCAATCAAATCATTTCGGGCAGCAATGGCAAAAACTGTTAAGCGTCCCGCATCATCAGTCTCCATTATTTCATAATCAATCGACACCTGATCCAGCGGGTAGGGAACAAAGGTTTCGGCTTCAAATTTCAAGGCATCAGTAATTTCGTTTTCTTTCAGTGGAGGCAGCGATACTTGTCGGGAAACCACCT
>CAZSLG010000112.1:0-2037 GCA_964607745.1 uncultured Gammaproteobacteria bacterium
AAAGGGAGAAGCGGCGAAGCCGAGAGGGATTTGATTATCTTCATTTATCCCTCACTGCCCCCCGCCAATATCTCTATGACCGTATCGATGCCCGCGTCGAATCCCGCCTGAAATTAGGTCATATCAAAGAACTCAAATCTTTACTAAAAAAATATAAATGGTCTGACCCCGGTCTAAAAATCTCGGCCTACAAAGTTTTTAACACTATCGTCTCTCTTGATCAAATAAAACAAAAGTGGAAATATGCTGAACATCGTGACGCCAGGCGTCAATTAACCTGGTTTAAAAAATACACCCGCGGTATTTTTATCGACATTACCAATCCAAATTATCAAAAAGAAGTATTTAAAATAGTTAATAAATTTTTAAAAAATTTAATAATTAAAAATTGATTAAAAATTAAAAATTTTAAATTAAGAATTATTTAAGGTACAATAAGTTATGAAACCACAAAAAATCGAAATCTCTTACAAAACTATTGTCTTTGCCGTTCTCTTTTTAATCTCTTTGGTTCTGATTTGGCAACTTCGGGGGATCTTTCTTCTTCTCTTTCTCTGTTTTATTTTTATGCAGGCTCTCAATCCCACCGTTTCCCGATTAGAAAAATTGAAAATTCCCCGTTTTGTCGGTATCCTCCTTATCTATTTTTTAATCCTTATTGGCATTTCATTTGCTGCTGCCGGAATTATTCCGGCTTTAGTCGAGCAAACCACCAGTTTAATTGAAACCCTTCCCAACACCATCAGTAATATTAATCTTTGGGGAATCAAACCCATTGACATTTCTTCTCAATTTAAACTTCTCGAAAATCTTCCCAGCAATATTGCCACTACGTTATTTTCCATATTTTCCAACATTGTTTCTGTATTCGTTTTCTTTGTTCTAACCTTCTATCTTCTTATTGAACGAAAAAATTTGGACAAATATGCCGTTTCTATTTTTGGGCAAAAAAATCAGGACAAGGTCATTCTAATCATGAATGAATTGGAAAAACGTTTAGGCAATTGGGTCAATGCCCAACTTTTTTTGATGCTTACCATTGGTGTTCTCTCCTATATCGGGTACCTGGTTATCGGTCTTAATTATGTCGTGCCTTTGGCCATTATTGCCGGTCTTTTGGAGATTGTCACCAATATCGGTCCCACCATTGCTACTGTTATTGCTGCTTTTGTTGGCCTGACCGTTTCCCCATTAACCGCTCTTATGGCTATTGCCTGGGGAATAATAGTTCAGCAGCTGGAAAATAATTTCATTGTTCCCAAAGTTATGAAGGCTACTATCGGCTTGAACCCCTTAGTCACTATTTTATTAATAGCCTCCGGTGCCCAACTTGGTGGAGTTGCCGGAGCGGTTTTGGCTATTCCCACTTACCTTACCATCAGTACCATTGTCTCAGTATTAAATAAAAAGTAACTTCGAAGATTTCGATAAGCCGGATTCTGTTTATGGGCCATCTATCTTTTCTCTCTACCTGGTGCTCTTAAAGTCAAAAGAGTAACGCACCGTTTTGAGATTTCCACGGAAAGGTTGCCCGTTTCACCCCGGCAGCTGCCGGGCTCGTCTCTGTTGCAGAGCCCCTACCTTGCGGCAGTCCCTACTTATTCGGGTTTCCTGACTTTGGTGGTCCGGACTTTCCTCTCTCGGCATAGCCGGAGTAAGCCCTTCGATTTCTCCGAAGTTGCCATATTTTACCATATATTTGCCGCGGTAACCAAAAACCCCCTCGGGTAACCGGGGGAGCCTTTGGATCTTGCTAAAAGATAACTTAACTCAAAAGGGCTGCGTCAGCTGCGGATAATATCTTGAACATTTTAACTCCGGTGGCTGGATCGGTTGCGGAAGCGGCTGGTCGACCGTTTTTAAGCATAACTTTGGTAACTTTTGATACATCCACTTCGACTGACTTTCTTGATTTGACTGAATAAAACTTGATTGTTGGCATTAAATGCTCACCTCCTTTTTAAATCTATATTCACTTCCAAACATAATACATTGTAGCCACGATTGCAATAGCGGCTACACTTAATAGGAAACTTT
>CAZSLG010000113.1:0-2027 GCA_964607745.1 uncultured Gammaproteobacteria bacterium
ACTCTGATGGTGTCGGATATTTCCCAAATTTGGGATTTAATAACACTCTCCGAAAAAGTAAAAATTCATCTGAAAATAAACACCGGGATGAACCGACAGGGGATTGAAATCAGTGAATTACCGGAAGCGCTAAAAGTGATTGCCGGAAGTGAAAAAGTAGAGTTGGAGGGATTAATGTCGCATTTGGCGGACACGAACGACAGTGTTTGGACTAAAGATCAGGGGGATAAATTTGCCGAAGCCATAGATATAGTTAAGCGGACCGGTTTTAAGCCAAGATACTATCATTTGGCAGCCAGTGGTGGGATAGGAAAAGTAGCCATAAAAGAATTAAATGCGGTCAGGGTGGGGATTGATTTATATAAAGGAGCCATAAGATTGGTGTCAAAGATAGCTAAGGTAAGGCAAGTTGCGGTTGGTGAAAGAATTAGTTATAGCGGTACTTATAAATTTAAAAAAGGATCGTGGGTAGGAGTAATATCGGTGGGGTATTATGAGGGGTTAGACAGAAGGTTAAGTAATAAAGGTTTTGTGAAATATAATGGTGAATTTTGCCCTATGGTGGGTAATATTTGCATGAACATGTGTCTGGTGAATTTTGGTGAGATTGAGCCGAATTTATATGATGAGGTAGAGGTAATCGGTCAAAGTAATCAAAATTCAATTGAAGAGATGGCTAAAATCATGGGGACGATTCCCTATGAGGTGATGGTTAAACTAAGCAGTTCGATTCGGCGGGAAATTATTTAGTTACCTCAACCTTAATACCCGGACCCATGGTGGCACAGAGAACTAGTTTTTTGATTTTAGGAGCTTTAATGACCTTAATTAATTCCTCAACATTGGCTAAAAGCTCTTTTTCATCTTGAGAAACAAGACCTACGACTTGATGCAAAACCGGAGCAGATTTTTCGCATTTGAGGGTGGTTTTGGCAACCGACAATTTCTTGACGGCAACCTCCGGGTTATCGGTTAAAGTACCGTTTTTAGGATTGGGCATGAGGCCGCGGGGTCCCAAGATTCGGGCAAAAGGCAGAAGTTTGGGCATGGTTACCGAGGTGGCGATTAAAACGTCAAAATTAGTTTTCCCGTCTTTGATTTCAGACAAAATAGCGTCATTGAGAATAACAACTTTTTTGGAAGTGGCTTCTAGGTGAGGGAAATTAATATCTCCGAGAATGCTGGTTTCAAAGAGAAGAACATGGGCTTCGACTTTACCGTCAAATTTGGAAATAGAAGTGCTTTTTACCAAAGAAACTGCTTCTTTGAGGGGATAAAGCTTGTTGATGTCGTACTTTTTTCGAGCTTCAAGATATTTTTTGCCATGACTAGTTTTTGTAACGATTTTGGTGGATTTTTCTTCAGAGGAAATAGTTTTTTCAACTACTTTCTTTTTAACTGAAGCCTTGCGAGTAACCTTTTTAGGGGTTTTCTCTTCCACAGCAGATTTGGTTTTTTTTACTGGTGTAGTTTTGCTCATTTTGGAATTAAATAATAATTTTAATCAACAATTTCGAAACCCATGGAGACGGCGGTGCCGGCGACCATGCGGGCGGCGGCAGCAGGGTCTTTAGTATTGAGATCAACCACTTTTACTTCGGCGATTTGTTTAATTTGAGTCTTCGTTATTTTGCCAATCTTTTCGCGACCGGTAAGACCACTACCTTTTTCGATTCCAGTGGCCTTTTTGATCATGTCGGAAACAGGAGGTTTTTTGAGGACAAATTCAAAGCTGCGGTCTTCGTAGATAGTGATAATGGCAGGGATGAGAGAACCCTTCATATCCTGAGTTTTTTCATTAAATTCTTTGCAAAAATCCATGATTTTGATCCCCTGCGGACCGAGAGCAGTGCCAACCGGAGGAGCGGGATTAGCGGCACCGGCTTGAATAGCGAGTTTGACAACAATTTTGATTTTTTTAGGCATTTTGTTAAAAAGTTATAAAAATTCTAAATTCTAAAGTCTAAAAATAAATTTAGTGTTTAGATTTTATTAAAGTTCTTTGGTAACCTGTAAAAAGCCGAGTT
>CAZSLG010000114.1:0-2020 GCA_964607745.1 uncultured Gammaproteobacteria bacterium
AGTTGGAATGACATACGAAACTCAATACTTAGAATATGTTTCTGTAACTCCCGGGGACACTTTTACAACGGTTTCGGCTGATGTTCAAGGAGACGGGAAGTTCATTATTACAGGAACGTCAGCGACTCCATATTCTGGTTCAGGAGTATTTGCTTATGTGACCTATAAATTAATTGCGACCGGACCCGGGTCAACCCAACTTTGTGCTCTTTATAATCCCCAAACTCCTACCGCAACACCAGGTCCCTCTATAACTCCAGGTGGTCCAACCAGTCCTCCAGCTCCAACGGCATTGCCAAAAACTGGGGAAAGTAAGTCTACAGTTCAAGGAGCTATAATAGCTTCACTTTTCTTTGTAGCTGCTGGTGCCGGACTTTTTATTTTTAAAAAAACATGATCAGACCAAATTGGATAAAAGGCACTTTAGTTATTTTTGCTAGTTTTTTTTTATTGGCTAACTTAAATTCTGTTTTTGCCCAACCAGTTCCCACTCCAGCAGAAATTGCTCCTTTATTATGTCCAGACAGTAGGAATGGTAGAAGAGGAGCTTGTCCTCCTGAGCTTAATGATATTTACGAACAACAAGGTAAGGGTGAACTGTGTGCGAATGATGATTATAATAAATTTAAATCAGATCCCGCAAAATATCATATCTGGATAGAGGATAGTGAAGTTACAGCACAAGGAAAATCTAATGAGAGGGCACGTCAATTTATATATTGGGTAACGACTCATGCGGCTATCGATAATCATCCGGTTTTGACAAAAATCTGGGGAACAACCAGAAATTTAAGTTATTTTTTAGTGATCTTAACAGCAGCCTTACTCGGTCTAGGAATAATTATTGGCCAGCGGACTAATTTTGAAACGGGGATTAAACTTTGGCCGGCAATTACAAAAATTTTGACTGCGATTCTCTATATTGCTTTTTCAGCCACGATTGTTATCACTGTAATTCAATTATCTGAGATAATGATGAAGTTTTTTATTGAAAATTTGGGAGGAAATGATCTTTTTAATATTTATTTTTCCGGAGTTAGTACGGAACAAAACTATGTTAATTTTGTCGGATGCCGCGATCTAAATATTCGGGTTCAAGAGGCGGCAAAAACAGAAATGACCCTCCT
This sequence comes from uncultured Gammaproteobacteria bacterium, assembly GCA_964607745.1. Taxonomy (GTDB): domain Bacteria; phylum Patescibacteriota; class Microgenomatia; order UBA12405; family UBA12405; genus UBA12158. The sequence continues at coordinate 1,128 of CAZSLG010000114.1, forward strand.
TAAATTAACAAACTGGAGTTATTATTTCATGGGTGGAATGTTATTATTGAGAAAAATAATTTTATGGTTTTTACTTTTTGTTTCTCCATTTTTGGCGATTCTTTTATCTTTTGCTTTTATCAAAAACGTTGGGATGATTTGGATAGGGGTATTTTTCCAATGGGTTTTTTATGGTCCCCTATTAGCTTTATTTCTTGGAGGGTTGGCTAGTATTTGGAAATATGGGATTCCTTTTGTTTTTGATTTTTCTCGCATAAATACAGTCGCGGGTTACATTTATCCAAGTGCAATAAGCCTAACCTATGGTGGCCCGGGGCAAATGCTTTCGATCACAAACAATGGAAATTATGTAGATACTTTTGTCGAATATGTTATTACCTTAATAATGCTTTGGGCAGTGAAAATCTTTCCCTGGTTTTTACTTAGAATCTTTAGAGATTATTGTTGTGAAGGAATTAATGCTATGAAAAATATGATGCTGGCTAATTTAAATCCTGGGCATCCAGGCGGACCTTCACCTTCTCCAACCCCGATTCCGGCCAACCTTAATTCAAATGTTGGGGTTGAGATGAAAATCCCAAGGGAAATAGGAGCAACGGTTAAAACAAGAATAGAAACAATAGAGGAAATAAAAAAAGCAAAAACTGAAGACATCAGTCGCTCTCTTAACATCAAGGCGAGCAACATAACTGATATTGCCCACTTTGAAACTAACAAAACTCTTAATGAAACTACAAACAAAAACATTAATTATTTAAAGAATCCAATTCAAGCATCAACCTCTACAGAAAGACAAAAATACATGAATATTAGAAGCGAACTTTCCAGTCGGGCCTCAAAAGCTGATCCGATTGCCAATCGATTCATAAAATCATTTATTGTTTCTAAAATCA
>CAZSLG010000115.1:0-1968 GCA_964607745.1 uncultured Gammaproteobacteria bacterium
ATTCCACCTTGAAGTTTTCCATATACTCCTTTTCATAAAGATCATTCATAATCATAATTCCCTGCTCGGCATCAAATGCCCTTGAAGAAAATTCCTTTTTTGCTTTTGCTATGCTGAGCGAAACATCCATGGGCCTTGTAGCCTTAAGATCATCCCTTGTCTTTACAGGGTTTATCAATGACCTGTCAAGGCCGAAAATTTTTGCAATCTTCATTGCAAAGTCAGACTTGGAGATTCTTTCATTTCCTGCTATATGATATACTCCCTTTTTCTCTGTTTTTATGGCTTCTTCAACAAATTCAGCAAGATTGTTCACAAGCATTATTGAATTAAACTGGTCGTCAAAAACATCTATTATCTTTTGGCTTTTCAGGGCTTCAATCACCCATGAAGTGAAGCTTGGGCGCTCAGGAAAAATATTCCATCCGTGTATTGATGTCCTTATTATGCACGCATCAGCTTTAAGGGCGGTTTTCTCTCCCTTTAGTTTTGTTTTTCCGTAAACATTTATGGGGATTGTTTCATCATCTTCCCTGTACATCCCCTTTTTTCCGTCAAAAACATAATCAGTTGAGACATACAAAAGCTTTGAGTTTTGCTTTATTGAGGCTTTTGCTATGTTTTCTGTTCCCTTGCAGTTTATTTTTTCAGCAAGCTCGGGAGAATGTTCGCAGGCATTGACTCCTACCAAGGCAGCTGAGTGGACGATAAATTCAGGAGATATTTTTTTTATCAGGGCAGTCACTTTTCTGGCATCAGTAATGTCAAGCTGCATTGTTGCACAGCCCTTAACCTCAACTTTATGCTTTGAATAAGTTCCGTAAGTTTCAAAATTTTCCCTGAGCGAGACGCACAAAGCGCTTCCCAAAAGCCCGCTGCACCCTGTAACCAATACTTTCATAATCAGAAAGTTTTGTGGTGGTTTATAAATATTTTTACTATTTAGTAAAGGACTTTAGTTTTAGGACAAGATTTATATAATAGCTCATCTCATAAAGATGAGGTGAAGCAAATGGTTTCAGGTAAACAAAAAGAACGTGAGTTGATTGTAAAACTTTCTAAGGAACATAAGACTTGTCGGGAAATTGCGGATATTTTAGGCACGAGCAAATCAAAGGTTTCGTATTGGATTTGCCGTTCTAAACAAACAGATAGCCTTTCTGATCTTCCACGAAGTGGAAGGCCAACGCCACTTTCTAAAATAAAACTCAAACAAATTTATGCAATTCTTCGTGAGGAAGAGCTAACAAGCAATCGTTCAGGTTTTTCTTCAAAAAAGGTTTCCAATTTACTTTATAATCTCATTGGACAAAAATACGCAATGCGGCATGTTCGCCGCATACTGAAAAAAATGAACATCTCCCTCATATCTCCAAGAGTTTCCCACATCCGCAAAGACGATAAAAAGATAAAAAAGTTTAAACGTGAGTTTAAAAAAAACTTCAAAAGGAGTATGTGGACCACGAACTCATTACTTTTGACGAAGTCGGATTCAGACTAGTTCCAGTCTACAAAAAAGTGTGGTTTTTCAAAGGAGAAAAGCCACGAGGAGTATTTTTCTGGAGCAACAAAAAACTGAATTTAATAGGCGCCCTTGTAAATGGCGAGAAAGTGCATTATGAATGGCACGACTCCTTAAACTCACTCACATTCAAATCATTTCTTGTTGATTTTATCAAAACACTTTCATCAAAAAAGAAATATGTATTTCTCCTTGATAATGTGGGATACCATAAAACATATTGTGTACTTAATTGTCTGGACAAATTCGACAACATAGTTGTCGAATTCTATCCAACATACAGCCCAGAACTGAATGCTATTGAAACATGTTGGAAAATAACGCGAGCTAACGTCACAAACTCAACCTACTTCGAAACGATAGAGGACATGAAATTCGCAATAGAATCATTTCTGGATAAACATTTTTTTATGCTTAATTTGTCCCATTACTTATGTCCCTGACTA
>CAZSLG010000116.1:0-1965 GCA_964607745.1 uncultured Gammaproteobacteria bacterium
GAGTACTTAGTACTTAGTACTTAGTACTAAATGTGTTAGATTTAAGGTATGAAGAAAGGTTTTACTTTAGTGGAATTGTTGATTGTGGTAGCCATAATGATGATTTTGGTGACAATTACGGTGTCTCAATTTCAAACAGCCAAGAGGAAGGCCTCTGATGTAGCCAGAAAGTCTGATTTAAACGGGGTGTCAAAAGCACTTTTGATGTATTTTGCCGACTATGGGAAGTTTCCGGCAGCGAGTGGTCCCGGAGAAATCATGATTGGTGGGGCGGCTCTAGAGTGGGGTGGAGAGTTTATTGACGGAGACTATATTTATATGAAGGTACTGCCAAGGGAAAATAAAATCGGAGCATCGCCCTATTGCTATAAAGTTGATGATAATACGAATCCTAAAAAGTATGCTTTGTTCACCATGTTGGAAAATACAGTGGACAGTGAGTGTCATTTGAGTGGAGAGGTGGGAGCCTATAGCTGCGGTAATGCCGGGGACAAATATTGTTTTTCTTACGTTTCCCCAAATACCAGTTTAAGCTCTGATGGAACATTACAGTAAAATAGGTTCTCGCTTTCGCGGGAATGACGGATTTAGTTTGGTGGAATTGTTGGTGGTGATTAGCATTATTGCGGTGATTTCAGCCATAACGTTGCCAAATTTTATGGGAGCCCGGGAAAGGGCACGGGATGCTCAAAGAGTCAGTGATATGAATGCCATTAAAAATTCCTTGCGAATATATTACAACGATAACCAAGCTTATCCAACCCCGGCCGGAGGTATGTTTGATGTAGGGATGACGGGCTATATGCCCTCAATATTGAATTTAGGTTATACCTATACTTATGAACAAAGCAATGGTGGCGATGGTTTTAATTTGTGTTTAAGACTGGAGTCAGGGGTAGGAGATGATGATGTTAATTCACAGAAGAAATGCGGGGTAGGAACGACGTTGGTGTGTGGACTTGGTCAAACAACCGATAAATTATTTGTTGTCTGTGCAAACTAAATTAGATAAAAAGATAAGAAGATAAATAGTTAAGTAATTAAAAAATAAAAATATGAAAAGAAAAAACATGTTCGGGTTCACGTTGTTTGAGTTGTTGGTCAGTATTTCGATTATTGCCATTATGGTAGCAATTGCCTCGATGTCTTATTCGACGGCTTCAAAGAAAGCCAGGGACAGTCGTCGGGTTGAAGATATAAGTGCGATTCAAAAAGCAGCAGAACAGTATTATTCCCAAAACAGTTATGTTTATCCGCCGACAACCGGCGATTTTGTAAGCAGTGGGGTAATGCAGCTTTGGCCAGTAGACCCGAAAGGAGTAGGGTGGACAGCTTACACCTACAATATTGCCACTACTTATTGTGCTTGTGCGGCAGTGGAAAATGCCAGTTTAGGTAATTCATCGGCAGACAATTGTACTTTCGCTGCTAGTGGGATTTATTTTTGCGCCAAAAGCCAACAATGAATAGAACTAAGTACCAAGTACTAAGTACTAAGTACTCAGTTGGGTTTAGCTTGGTGGAGTTAATTGTGGTGGTAACCATAATTGCAGTAATTTCAGTGGTAGGAATGGTTAGTTTTACCGGAGCCAATAAAAAAGCTCGGGATAATCGCCGACAGGCTGATTTGGAAAAAATTAGAATTTCCCTGGAAATGGTTAGGCAAGTAGGGGCTACCTATCCTGCTGCTTCAGCCGAAGAACCGACGGGACTAGTACCTAATTATATTCAGATTTTACCGACTGACCCTAAGAGTGGTGGGAGTTATCGTTATGCAGTTGCCGGGGGGCAGTATACTTTTACCCTGGATGCCAAAATGGAAGATCTGGGATCAACAAATGGGGATTATGGATCGGGGTATAACTATCGGGTGACAAACCCATAGGCGAATTTCAAATTTTTAATTCTTAATTTTTATTCAAATTCAATTTATATAATTTTAAATTTAAAATTGATTAAAAATTT
>CAZSLG010000117.1:0-1936 GCA_964607745.1 uncultured Gammaproteobacteria bacterium
AGCTCTCCTAAAAGTTTTGCTTGAGATATAACATTAATATTTCTTTTTAATGTTTTAATTACCAGCGGATTGCTCGTTCCTCCGTGAGCCGCTGAATAAACAATCAAATCCGTTTGTTTTGGCAATTTATTGACATCAAATCCTACTAACCAGCTAATTTTATTATCTTGAAGTAATTTATCAGTAATGAATTCTTCCTCAATATCACAACCGGTGACATTCTTTCCCATTTTCTTTAAAATGACGGCCAAATTGGCCATAGCCACCCCCTTGATCCCAAGAAAAAATATGTTTTTAGCCTGTTTTAACATTCTAGAAGTAAATTATACAGCATTTGGGATATTTTATTCATATCTTAACGCATCAAGAGCCGATATTTTTGTCGCCCGATGAGCCGGATAGATGCCCGTAATTATTCCAACCGTAAGTGACAGTAAAATAATCAGGAATACGAAAGAAAAAGGAACGTAGGTAATGTCAATAAATCCGGCTCCTTTAAATACGGCAAAGACCGTCAAGATCAAAGATAATATTTTTCCGATTATTATTCCAAACAGCAGTCCGCCCAGTCCGCCAAACACTCCCATTATCATCGACTCTGTCAAAAATAGATCATGAACCTCAACTGACTTCATACCGATCGCCTTCATCATCCCGATTTCATGAGTGCGTTCCAATAAAGAAACAGTCAAAGTATTAAACATGCCAAGGGCAGCCACGGATAAAGCCACCACTCCCAAAAGTCCCAAGATTAGACGCAAAGTTTTAAATAATGCTTCAATTTGGGAAACGGTATCGGCAACAGATGAGGTCTTAAATCCCATTACTTCAATTTGTTTTCTTACTTTAGCCAAATCCTTTTCGCTGGTTATAACCAGTTTTACCTGGGAATAATTATCGAGACCCAATTGTTTGATATCGATGATCGGCACATAAGCGATCGGAGTTTTTGTGTCCGGCGTCACTCCCAGTATTTTATATTCAACCGCCGAGGAAACTACTTTTTTATTTTCATCTGTCAGTCCTTCGGTTGCCACAAACGATAGATTGAATTTTTTTCCGATCGAGTCGTTTTCCTTAATTCCAAGAACGTCCAAAAAAGCTTTGTTGACGATCGCTTCTCTCTTTGAAGACTGCTTGAGGGCGATCGTTTTTGTTTCCGTATCCTGGACTTTCCCTTCCATACTGGCAATTTCTATCAAATCTGTTGATACTCCCAAGACGGCTGGTTCTTCCACTTTCAACTGTTTTTCTATTTTCAGATTAACCTCGGCAAAATATCCTTCTTTTTGCGTCTGCTTATTATCTTCATCACGCAGTACCATATGCTTCCCCCCCTCGCAATCACCCTGCGTTTGTGAGTCGCACTTCTCTTCTTTCCAGAGAAGCACGAGCGCTTTAATCCATTTGTTGTCACTCCCTTCTTCTAGTTCATACTCTCCACCCCAAACTTCCTCTCCTGATGAGCCACCTTCCACTCGTTTAGTATACCCTAATATGGTTGAGTTGGTCTTCGGCTCCTTCCTCACCCGGACGTATTTTTCCGGTTCTATAGAAAAATTAACATCCCTGATTTTTTCCAAGTATTCCATTTTTTGCGTGTTGGCTCCGGCCACTTCTCCCACCGGGTCGTTTCGCGATTGAACCTTTAATGTTAACTCATTGCTGGTAAAAATTTTTCCACGTGTCGGTTTAATTGCCGATTCTTTCAAATAATCTGACATTACTCCGTAAATTGCCACATCAGTATTGGAGTTTTGATAATTTATTTTCCCGACCACTCCGATGATCGGCAGAACTTTTTTGACGTTTAAGATATCTTTAAACGAAGATAAAGATTTATCGGTGATTTTCACATTGGAGGCAACGGCCGGAATGGCATCTATTTGTTTCATTTCATCAAGCCGTGCCACCCGTGATATGACTAATTTTTCCA
>CAZSLG010000118.1:0-1930 GCA_964607745.1 uncultured Gammaproteobacteria bacterium
AATCCGAATTGAGGCATAAAACTTGAGAGCTAGGCCACCGGTAGTAGTTTCGGGGTTACCAAACATAACACCGATCTTTTGGCGCATTTGGTTGGTAAAAATAACCACGGTTTTAGATTTACTGATAGCACCGGTTAATTTTCGTAAAGCTTGGGACATGAGCCGGGCCTGAAGCCCCATCATCGAATCCCCCATTTCACCCTCAATTTCAGCCTTGGGAACCAGGGCGGCGACGGAATCAACCACAATGACATCAACGGCATTGCTACGGACTAAGGTTTCGACAATTTCCAGAGCCTGTTCACCGTTGTCGGGTTGGGAAATTAGAAGATTATCAAGATCGACGCCAATAGCGGCGGTGCGGGAAGGGTCGAGGGCATGTTCGGCGTCAATAAAGGCAGCCGTACCACCCAATTTTTGGGCTTCTTTAATAACATGAAGACAGAGGGTGGTTTTGCCGGAAGCTTCGGGACCAAAAATTTCCGTTACCCGACCGCGGGGTAAACCGCCGACACCTAAGGCAATGTCGATGGGGAGACAACCGGTGGGAATAACATCAACTTTCATTTCACCGCGATCACCCATTTTCATGATGGCGCCATCGCCATAGGCTTTGGTGATTTGTTCCATGGCTAAACGGACAGCTTCAAGTTTGTGGCTTTTTAAAACATCAGGAGATTTAGATTTTATTTTCTTCATATGACAGTCAAACATGAATAAAAGGCCACGTCAAGGTATCAAAACCCGAATAAAAGCCGAAGAATATTTATCCCCGCCTGTTTCCAGTGCGATTTTTTCTAAGCCGAGTCCCAAAAGCCCGGTCATGTTGATGTGGGGTAGGATCTCTCCTTTCAGGGTCTAATAAATCAAGTCTTTGGAGAGCACGGATTTGATCTCCACTAAATTGTTCACGGCCTCCTTCTTCCCATCGTCTTAACTCAGATCTAGCAGCGGAACCAGTATCCGGAAGATAAGTTTCACTAAAACCTGATGCAATTAGTCTTTCCCTAAGATAATTTGGTATCTCGAAAGATTTTTTTGACACGTAAAGATAAATTCATCTTTTCAACGGCAAGATTTTGGTCCGACCGTCGAGATTGAGAACACTAACCAGTTCACCATTGGTAGGTAAGACAAATTTAGTCGAGGGACCACCAAGAACTTTTTCGGTAACTTCCAATTGACGTAATTTTTGTGCCCGATCAGAAAATGAAGCTTCGGCGGCTTTGGCCACCATGGTGACAGATTTGGCTTCGGCATCGGCTCGTAAAAGTCTCGCCTGAGCATCACCCTCGGCTTTTAAAATCTCAGATTGGCGAAAACCTTCGGCTTCCAGAATCCGGGCTCTTTTTTCCCGTTCGGCTTTCATCTGTTGGCTCATAGAGTCGGTAATATCCTGGGGAGGATCAATTTTTTGGAGTTCGACTTTGGTGACTTTAACCCCCCAAGCATTGGTGGATTCATCAAGAACCTGACGCAGGGAAGTGTTGATAGAGTCGCGGGCAGTTAGAGTTTCATCGAGAGAAGTATCGCCAATCAAATTTCTTAAATTGGTTTGGGCCAGAGTGGTGGCGGCATAGTCAAAATCTTCAATTTCAAATTCGGCCTTAACCGGATCAACGACTTTGTAATAGATAACGGCGTCAACAATGACCGAAACATTATCTTTGGTAATTACCTTCTGGGGCTGAACGTTCATCACTTTTTCCCGAAGATCGACAATAATTATCGAATCAATAAAGGGCACCAAAAGGGTAATTCCGGAATCGACGGTGTGATTATATTTCCCGAGACGCACCACCAACCCTTTTTCGTATTGTTTGACAATCCGAAAACTTTTTAAAATGGCAATACCGACAATAATAAAGACAATCCAGAAAATCGTTGTTTCAAACATTTACTTTTTAAAAACTTTTAATGTAACGCCTTC
>CAZSLG010000119.1:0-1928 GCA_964607745.1 uncultured Gammaproteobacteria bacterium
AAGGGGTTTAAGTCCTTTCCCTTCGGGGAAGGATTTAGGATGGGGTATGTTTAAGTACTCGAGGGTACAGCCCCAGTAAAACTATCCACCAGATACTGTCTCAATCCGTTTTTGCCGGATTGGTTAGAACATGCCTGTCAAAAGTATGGTATTGCACTGACGACTCCAGTAAAACCGAAATCTTACTCTCAAAGTCTCCCATATATTCTACGCAGTCAAAAAACATGCTCAATATCAAGTTATAGTAAAGCTTCTAGGGTCTTTTCGTCTAACTGCACTTAACCGGCATCTTCACCGGTATTGTATTTTCACCGAGCTGGTCCCCGAGACAGTTTCCCAGTCATTACACCATTCGTGCGCGTCGGAACTTCATTTACGTTTGCCTCTCTTGCGAGAGGGATCAGACTATATCTTCATCTCAACGCTTTTTGCATTTCATCTTTTGTATATTTCCTTTTTCCGCTTGGATTCATTTGAAAAGCAAAGTTCATTATTTTCAAAAGTCCAGCTTTATTTTTATGCATTTCTTTTTGCATTAAAAAGCAAGCTTTTTTGAAAAATTCAAAATCTTTATTTTTCTCTGAAAGCAGAGGATATTTTTCAAAATGAGGAATTATTTTTTTGATTAAATCATTCAGACTCCGCACCTCATATTTGAGAGTTTTGTCAGAATAATCTCTTCGTATAAATCCACACTTGAAAACTTTTTGCATTAGAAAAAGAATTTGTGCTCGGTCTTCATTTTGACTGACTGAAAAACTTGGTTTAGTTTCAAAGCCGACGAGAAATTTTTCTCGTTTTGAAAATGAAATACTGAAGCATCCTTCTCCGTCTGCATATCCAGAAATATACTCATGTATATTGCGTTTTTTCTTGAGAGTCGGCATGTTATAGATTATATCAATAATCTATCCGTGTCGCCACTATACGGAGGCGACACAAGTCGTTACGGGGTCAATCGTACCTGTTTTATTCGACACGATGACTTCCCACGGTATTGTCCTTTTACTTTACGCACTCACATAAAAGGATTCCACCGTTATAAGCCGAATTTAATCCAGAAATCACTCTCCGGATGGGCAGTTCCACTTACCCGACAAGGTATTTCGCTAGGGTCACCTTAATCTTTATGTCGCCATAAAGCCCGAACTCTATCTTATCCCATTTATTTATGAGACTTTGGCGTTTGGTTTCTGAGGATTCTAATGATGCTCGCTTTTGACTTTTTATGATTCATTTGTTCACTTAACTTGGCAATTTCTATAATGCCTTTCTTTGTTAAATGAGATCCTTTCTCAATTTCTCTCATACTTTTTGCAAACAGTTCAAAATTTTTCTTTTTTGAAGTTTTTAAAGTATGTTTTTCGAAAAAAGGAATAATGACTTTCATAATATCATCGCGTTTTCGAACAGTATATCGATACAAATGTTCCTTATGGTTATCGTAACGTTTATTTATATAAAGCGCCCCGACACCAAAGAAACTTTGTAATTCTTTCAAGCAGTCCAAGCTGCTGATACCTTGTGTCACCGCAAATTCATAGGCAATTTGAATGCCCGTCTTATATCCTCTGCGGATTCGATTTTTTTCTTTTCGATCAGGTTGTTTGACAAAATTTATAGAGAAGCATCCTTCTCCGTCAACAAAACCAACAACCCAACCAATCATCATTAGTCTTTCCTGCTGATTGTCTGCACTAGTAGCATTATTACTTGTCGACATAATTTAATTATATCACAAGTAGCTCTAGATACACCAGATTTCCCAGCATATAGCCAAATATTTATTAGGACATCTACTTTTTCTTCTGCGTAGATAGGCAGCTTTTTGTGTAATTTAATTCATTCAACTGTTTATTACGTATCTTAATCGTCCCAGTCCTTTTTGACTCATTATTACAAAATAAATTATAATATAAGTCAAAAAC
>CAZSLG010000120.1:0-1427 GCA_964607745.1 uncultured Gammaproteobacteria bacterium
GACATATCCATAGACTCATTATAGCTGATCGCCATGCCCCGGCCTGTTTCGCTCAAAGTTTGGCTAAAGTTATTATACAAAGAAGATGCCGTCTCTTTCCATGCGTTCGCGCCTTCTTTAATAAAGTTTATCAATCCTTTTGCTGCTTGTATTGGATGCCAGAAAATATTTGAGGTATCTTCCAACCCTTGACTGATTCCGATGCCATAACCAGTTGCTCCCTGTATAAATCTTTTCGCCTGAGCAATCAATTCCTGTCTCCTCGGGTCTGGCGTCTCCCCGCTCGGATCCACATACTTCAGCGGATTATTCTTTACATAGATATACAAATTTCTGGAAAGAGTGTCGCCATCTTGGCCGAGCACGGCATCACGGGAAATAAATCTTCCGAGCGCGGGATTGTAATAGCGGGCATTGTAGTAATACAGTTCGGATTCTGGATCGTATTCTTGGTTGGTATAGGTGTATTTGGTATCTTTTCCAGCTTCCCCCATATTCCAAGAACTATCTTTGTCTGGCTATCTACTGGATATTCCTTTTCGGTTGGTAACATACTATCAATAAAATTACCGTTCTTTATTGATTCTCTCATATTTACAACATAATTTGTAATGTCAATAATCTTTATTATCCATTCTTCTTTATATCTCTTTAAAATATTCCCACTTAAACCCAATTGAATAGCCCGTCTTTTCAAAGGATTACCGTAAACATCCCTATCCGGATCCCATTGGCAACGAACTTCGGAAGACTCAAACTTTAATTTCCATTTCTCATATGTTCCATAAATATCCTTATCAAATGATGACAAAACAGCTTGCGCAAGAATAATATTAAAACCTTCTCTCTCCATATCTATTGCCAATATTCTCTCTTGTCCTTTTTTGGTTGCCCAGCCAGATCTATACATCATCCATAAAAAAGATGGTTTGATCCATGACATTCTACTCGTCCTAAAATGTGAACCAAATTTTCCAAATTTTATGGCTTCGTCTGCTATTTCGGCGCGAAAAGCTTGATAAACCCTAATGGTTTTTTCGTTAAATTGAGCATAAATTTTATTCTCTGATTTTATAATCATAACATGGGTCCTATATCTCCAAACTGTAACATATGTGTCGCCTTTTCTTTTGTCACTGGATCATCAGATTGAGTAAGTAACTTCAGTTTTTCTTTGGCCCCTGGCGTATTAATCTCGCCCAGTGCCCAGATACAATGAAGTCGCAAAGAATCATGGCCAGTTTCATCATAATCTAGATAAGGAAATCTGGCCAGGGCTGTTTTATATAGTATGTCAACCGTGCGCGGTGATTTAATTTTTTGAAACGCCCAAACAATACTCTCATGGCCATAATGCCACGTTTCCTGCAACAAAATGATTAATATGTCCACAAATTCTTCCGAAAGCACCCCAAAAGTATTCGCCA
>CAZSLG010000120.1:1437-1928 GCA_964607745.1 uncultured Gammaproteobacteria bacterium
GGATCTGTTTTTTCCTTATAGGCAATTTCCAATAATTGTATAAGATATTCTGGATTTTTTGTAATATCGACAGTAAAATCTCTTAAGAATTGACTCTTCGCTTTTTTGAATTTTTTGGGCGTCGATGGTGTATGGCAACCTTCAACGCACACATATGCTACACTTCTTAACTGGTCAATTGCCGCTTTCTCTTTCTCTGTCATATTTTATCTGTTAACTTTTTTGAATCCTAAAATATTATCATTAAATATATCTAACGCCCTGCCTCGTCCTAGACCGATATTAATATTTCCGTTTTCTATCTTAAAGAAAGCGCTATTTGTATCCCACCTAGATGAAACAAAAGGCATTTGTGTTCCATATACTTTGGCAATACCTAGAGATACATCGCGAACGCCTACATCTACCAGTGCCTGTTCAGTGCCGGCTCTAGCTTCAAATTCAACCACAACACCTTTAAAACCTGAAGAAACTGCTTGCTCTTTGGAAAT
>CAZSLG010000121.1:0-1881 GCA_964607745.1 uncultured Gammaproteobacteria bacterium
ATGGTTGCGCTATATCTTACATAGATGATGTGTAGTTAGTCAAGGGGAAATTTTTTTGTAATTACGTTAAAGATGCGACTATTAATTATTTCTGAAGGGTCGAGTTTTCCGTTGGTCAAACAGCGGATCTTTAACCACCACCCACTAAGACTAATTTCATTAAGGTAGGATTTATATGCTGAAAGTTGATGATACTTATGACGCTCGGCAATATCCTGCTTTCTGCCTTTCAAATATTTCCGGACGGATTTGGTTTTATTGAGCTTTAAGGAAATTTTGGGCGGGACATCGAGAAATAAAACTAAGTCCGGTTGCAAAATCCCTAATTCTTTATATCCCATCCGCCACAGCCAATCCCTATACTTCTTTTTAACCGGCCCCTTGAATTTGGCGATTTGGTGAACATTAGAAGTAAAATAACGGTTGGAAAGAATAATTCCGCCTTTTTTAATCCAAGGAACGGCAAAATCCCTGCTCCAGACATATTGGTCAATCATGTAAGGCAAAACAGCCAAATGGGGATTAACTTCATCCAATTTTCCAAATTCACCTGTTAAAAAACGGCCAACCAGTTTCCCCCATTCGGAAGTGTAATATCGGGGAAAATCCCCGATTAAAATCTTATAGCCTAACTTCTCAAATTTTTCTTTTAAAAGTTTTGTCTGCGTTGCCTTCCCGGAACCGTCAATGCCCTCTATGACAACAAAGAAACCTTTTTTCATTTAATTTTTGATAAATCTCCATTGAGAATTACCGGATCAATTGACTGTAATTCATCCAAAATATATGACTGGCGGGGAATCGGGTTTAAAAAATAAATTTTCTTTTTACGGTAGCGTGCAAAACAAATTTCAGTGAAAGTATTAGCCCCGACATAATTTTTCTTTCTTAATTTATCAACATTTACCACAAGAATAGCGTCTGAAATCTCAATTTTGTCCAAGTGCTTTTCAATCAATCCTAATCCCCTTTTGGCAATTACTCTTTTTGAATTATCTTTTTCCCAATAATCCACTCCGGGAGCTTTAACCGGCATATAAACTTTATGGCCGTATTTTTCCAATGCTTTTTGAGCAGAAATCATTTGATCCATAAATTTGATAGAACCGCAAATTGTTATTGTCATTGTTTTATAAGGCCCGGCCTTTTTAAAAAGGCCGGGCCTTTATTGATTAAAAAATGTCTGCCAGTTTATAAATCGTCGGGATTGATAAATCGGCCTCCGGACTTTTACTCCACACCAAAATCGTTTTTATCCCCACAGCTTTAGCCCCCATAATATCAGTTTCGACACTATCGCCAATATACACTGATTCCTCCGGAGATGCCCCGGCCATTTCCAGTGCTTTTAAAAATGGCGCCGGATCGGGCTTTAACGACTTCATCTCATAAGTTGTTAAAAATGGATTAAATATTTTTTCTTCTAGCCCAACCGCGCGAAGTTTTTTGACAACTGATTCCCTCCCTCCATTACTTAAGATACCAACCAAATATTTCTTCTTCAATTCTACAATTAGTTTTACTAGCAGGGAATCTTTTTTTATAATTTTGGAGAAATCAAGTTTTGAATAAACGTTATTAAAAAATTCTTTTCCGTCAATCCCCGCCTCTTCCAAAACCTTCGTAGTGCTTCCTAAAATCTTATATCTCTCTGAAACATACTTATCCGCATCAGCGAAAGAAATTCTCAATTTTTTAGATATTGATTCAATAAAATCACCTTTAATTGTCTCCCAAACTTGAGGGATACTCCGGCATAAAGTTCCGTCCACGTCAAAACAAAGAAATTTAATTGTTGATACCCAATTCGGAATCTTCATGTATATTTTGTCATCTCGAGCTTGCCGAGAAATCTAGCGAAAGCGATATAAATAGTTTTAC
>CAZSLG010000122.1:0-233 GCA_964607745.1 uncultured Gammaproteobacteria bacterium
CAGGCAAACTCTGCGATAAAAGTATTGACCTGACGCCACATATCTAATAGAGTTACTATATGAGATATATTTTTGCCATTATAGGCAGTGTGGTTGTAGCTGTGAGTTTAGTCGCTCTTGGATTTAACATTAGACAAGTGGATAAAGAAAGAGCTACTTTAACGACTAACTTAGAACAGCGAGCTTCTTTACTCGCAGACAGTCTAAAAGAATCTGTTGAACCTTATTATGCT
>CAZSLG010000122.1:243-1871 GCA_964607745.1 uncultured Gammaproteobacteria bacterium
CAATCTTCATTCCAAACTTCTCTTCAAAAAGTTGTTGATAAATTTGCAAATCGTGAACGCTTGGCCGGAATTGCTCTCTATGACAACAAGGGTGCTCTCATTGCCACTTCTTCCGGATTACCAAAAACAATAATTGAGAATACAAAAATCGTTACTGATGCTATGGATAGTAATACATCAAGCAATGTTTTTTTTGATGCTGATAGTGAGAATCGTTATGTGCATGTTGATCCCTTACATAACGACGAAAGTATTGTGGGGGCACTCATGGTTGTGCAAAATGCAGGATATATAAACACTAGCATAAGAGAAATTTGGGAAGGTAACTTATTAAGATTATTAATCCAGATAATAATATTTTCGATCACTATTTTTATAATTTTGAGATTTTTTATTTTTCGTCAAGTCATTCGCTTTGTAGAATCGGTGAAAAAAATTAGAATGGGCGAGGGTAAGGAAAGTTTTAAAGATGAAGGAAGATATTCTTTTTTTACCCCCCTTGCAAAAGAAATTACTCATATCACAAAAAGTTTATCTCAAGCGCGTTTATCGGCTCGAGAAGAAGCCCGAATGCGATTAGAGAAGCTTGATAGCCCATGGACGGCTGAACGACTATCTGAATTTATAAAATCAACCCTGAAAGACCGTCCTATTTTTGTTGTATCTAATCGCGAACCCTATGAACATTATACTGACTCAAAAGGTAAAATAACTTACCGAGTACCGGCCGGCGGGGCTATTACTGCCTTGGAACCAGTAATGGAGGCATGCGGTGGCACCTGGATAGCCTGGGGTAGTGGCAATGCTGATAAGTCGATGGTGGATAAAGAAAATAAAATAAAAGTTCCCCCGTACGAGCCAAAATACACCTTGAAAAGAGTGTGGCTCTCAGCTACGGAGGTTGATGGCTACTACAAAGGATTTTCCAGCGAAGCCCTTTGGCCGCTTTGCCATATGGCGCATACTCGTCCACTTTTTAGAAAAGAAGACTGGCATGAGTATAAAAAAGTCAACGGGATATTCGCCAAAAGCCTTTTGGCGGAAATTAAAGATATCCAAAATCCCTTCATCTTGATTCAAGATTATCATTTGGCTTTATTACCACAGATGATAAAAGAGAGCCGACCAGACGCGCAAATCGGATTGTTTTGGCATATACCTTGGCCCTCTCCGGAAGCTTTCAGTATTTGTCCTTGGCGTAAAAATATTCTACAAGGAATGCTTGGCGCTGACATCATTGGTTTTCATATACAGCAATATTGCAACAATTTTATGGATACGATAGCTAAAGAGCTTGAGTCTTTGTGCGACCTCGAACAATTTTCCGTGGCTTATCATGACCATATAAGCTATGTTAAATCTTTCCCTATCAGTATCGCTTTTACAGGAAGCCAGAGCAATGAACCGCATGATTCAGTTGAAGATAGAAAATCTTTGGATAAATTGGGCATACATTCCCAATATCTCGGTTTGGGTGTAGATAGACTAGAGTATACCAAAGGGTTGCTTGAAAGATTTAAGGCGGTGGAATTTTTCCTGGACACATATCCTTTATATAGGGATAAATTTACCTTTCTGCAAATAGCTTCGCCTAGCCGCGAGAGTGTTCCAAAATACCAGGAGTTTGG
>CAZSLG010000123.1:0-1841 GCA_964607745.1 uncultured Gammaproteobacteria bacterium
TTATGAATCTAATTTCTCTTGAAGAACATATGTTTTTCAATGCCAACAAAACCGGTAAAGTCAAATACTTTGAACTTTTAGAGGAGGTCAGAAAAATGCGTGTCTCTCTTCTTAAAACCATTATCAAAGATTACGAAGGTGAAGTTTGGTGTACCAGCAAACACTTGTTAGCCGCCTCGATGCGCCTTTTTGAAGTCGGCACCAAAGCCCAGACCAAAGGTGACACCAAAACCGCCTACGACATGTTTCATAAATCCTACGATCTCTACAATCTCTTTTGGGGGATAAACCTTGGTGCGGTTAAAGATGTAGGGGCGACGCTTGCCGACGCCCAATTTACTAAATCCGACAAACCCATCCAGCTCAAATCAGACAATCTTATGGGCAAACTTAGTGGTGTTATCGGCAAGATTCTTGATTGCTGTCGCGAATAACCTGCAATAATTTCCAGGTCAACCACACTGATGTTATTCCCAATATCTGCCCGCCTATGAGAGCTACTCTCGGGCTGGTTAAGTCTGCCAGCCATCCCAAACCTAGCGCTGCTATGGCAAAAAAGATGCTTCGCCCCAATGAATTTAACGACCCCATGGTTGCTCTTTGTTTGTCACTAAATTCTTTTTGAAACAAAGAATTTTCTACTACTTCACTTGGTCCGTATAAAAGTGAAGTTGTCGACATTAGTGCCGGGGAAGCTACACTTGGAAATATCAGTGCCACCAAGTCAATTATTTTACTAAAAATCTTATCAAACATTAAAATATTTGCTGCCTTAAACTTTTTAATCAATTTTCCGCTCCACCCAAATCCAATTGCCGCCCCGACATTGGAGAGCATTTGAGCTATACCAACTGCCCACAACGGCCACAGACCAAGCACAAACACGCTTCTAAATTGAAAACCGGCTTCACTTAGACCAAAGCCAATAATTGATGACAAACTTAATAGCCTAATTTTTTTGTTTTTAATAAAATTACCCAAAGATTCTTTTAAGTGAAGATATACATTTCCTTCCCCTTTATTGGTATTTTCCACTTCGACTAACCACCAGCTGGTAATAAAACACAACAAAAGTGGAATTACTGACAACCACATTGCCAACTTAAATGATATTGCTGCCAATATCCCTCCCAATATTGCCGCCACCCCTGATGCCCATTGTTCGGCTGCTCCAATATATCCCATATATTTTTCCAATTCTTCTTTTCTGTCGGATTTATTCAAGCTGTCATACAACAAAGCATTATTGTTTCCACTGTTTAATGCTCTGGCCAACCCCTCCAAAATTGCCCCCACTACCAACCAACCATAGTTTAAACCAACAGCGTATGCCACTCCCATTAGAGTTAAAAATAATCCGCTTAATATGGTCGTATATCTTCTTCCGATTAAATCAGAAAACACTCCCGTCGGTATTTCAAAAACGGCACTACTAATCATCGCTATTGAAAACACGCTCAAACTCAGGACATATGACCCGGTCACTTTGGCAAAATAAATCGCCATAATCGGTGCCCACAGATTAAACCCGACCAGAAATCCTTGCCAGGTTAAGATTTTCATATTTCTCGAAAAGTCCACAACTTCGATTATATCTTATACTGTTTTCCTAAACTCCTCCAAATTGTTCTCCAATCTTTTTATTTCTTTCTCATTGCATCCGGCCTGTTTCAACATGTTAATCAATTTTTTATCTGCTCCCACTTCCAATGCCAATTTTTTTGAATATGCCAAGTTTAAATCCCACAACCAACCCGTTACATTTATCGTCTGTTCTGCTAAACTTTCCACAATTCTGTTATCGACCGCCTCTCTTTTTTCTAATCTTTCCCAAACAATTG
>CAZSLG010000124.1:0-1833 GCA_964607745.1 uncultured Gammaproteobacteria bacterium
ACCGGTCCTTTATAATCAAGGACTTCCCTGACTTTTTTATCAATTTCATCAATAGAATTAATTCTCACTCCCTTGATCTCATATGCAGTAGCAATTTTAAGAGAATCAGGACACCAGACACCATTGTCAGGTTTTTCACCAATAAGCCTTCCGTCCATAAAATTCTTTTGAGTGTGTCTGATCAGTAAGTAGCCATTATTATTAAATATAAAAACTTTTATGGGGAGATTATTTTGTTTGATCGTCGCAAATTCCTGGATATTGAACTGTAGACTGCCATCGCCCGTGATAACTATGGTATTCTTTCGATCATTTGCCAAACAAGCGCCGATCCCGGCCGCCCAATAACCCATGGACGAAATTCCGCCGGTCGTCAAAAAACGCTGGTCCTTCTTGACCTTCCATGATTGACAAGCCACGTGAAAGCAGGAACCGGTATCAACAAGAATCACATCTTTGGCGCTGGCCATTTTAGAAAGTTCGCCGGTAAAATAATAGGAATTGATCGGCTTCTCTTTTTTATATTCCGGCAATACCACCGGATACTTATTCTTCCAGAAGTTGCATCTCTTTATCCAATTTTTATAGCTTGGAAGTTTTTGCGAGCTTATCCGTTTTAAAAGCTCATTTAAAAATAATTTAGCATCGGCATTGATCTTAAGAAAAATGTCCAGGCTTGGTTTTTCCAGTTCTTCAATATCGATGTCAACGACGATCTTTTTGGCATTTTTGCCGAATTCCTTGGAATTATGTCCGACGGTTGAATTTGAAAGCCTGGAGCCAACGACTAATATAAAATCCGAATTTTGAATGGCAAAATGAGCCGCTCTTTCTCCATATGTTCCCGGCCGTCCCACATATAATTTATTTTCACTATCAATAAGGTCAATTCCCAGTCTTGAAGTAATTACCGGTATTTGAAGTTTTTTGACAGTTTTATTAAATTCTTCAAAAGCATTTGCCAGTCTTATTCCTTGACCCGCAAAAAGAATCGGCCGCTTGGATTTTGATAAAAGTTCTAATGCCTTTTTTACATTAACAATAAGATTACTGGTAATTTCATTGCTGTCTTCAGGAATAAACTCTTTTAATAATTTCTTGGGAACCTCCATCCTTTGGATATCAAGAGGAACTTCGATCCAAACCGGACCAGGTCGGCCACTTAATGCTAAATAATATGCCTTTTGCATGTAATATTGAATTAACGATGGATCATCAACAGTAACAAAATATTTAGTGATTTTTTCAACTATCGGTTTAATATTTATTCCCTGAATTCCATACTGTCTGATCTTAGTTTTTTGTTGGTACTGAACATAAGATAAAGCAGATTGGCCTGAAATAATCATCATCGGAGATGAATCAACCCACCCTCCAACTACGCCATTTAATACATTTATGGCTGCCGGCCCAGCCGTAACTAAACCGACTCCTAACTTTCCAGTGATTCTTCCATAAGCATCGGCCGACATCCCCAACGCCTGTTCATGATGATTGCAAATATAATTAATTTTTTTATTACGAAATACGGCATCATTTAAAAACATCGCCTGTCCGCCGGTAATCATAAACACGGTATCAACACCCTTTGAGGTTAAAAAATTAAAAATATAATCACTGACGGTCATATAATTATTTTAAATTTATAATAAAGACTCTATTTGAGAATCTTCGTCTTGAAATTCTTTTTTCTGTTTAAGGAAGTTGGCAACATCAATGATAATGTCTTCCTGTCCGCCAACCACCTTTCTTTTTCCCAGTTCGATCAGAATGTCCCGGACATCAACCCCAAATTTTTTGGCCGCTTTTTCCGCATGGGGGGCAAAGCCGGAA
>CAZSLG010000125.1:0-1821 GCA_964607745.1 uncultured Gammaproteobacteria bacterium
ACCCCCCTTGAACCAAACCTCGGCGTTTACAACGGCAAAGTTATTGCCGACGTTCCGGGACTTATCGAAGGCGCCTCAACAGGTAAAGGTCTGGGTATTAAATTTTTGAAACACATTGAAAAGGTGGACATGATTTTTCATTGTATCTCTGTAGAGACGCAAGATCTTGCGTCTCAATATAATACCGTTATTAACGAATTACGTTCCTATAATCCCCGACTCCCTGAAAAAAAATCAATAATTTTATTGACAAAAATCGACCTGATTGATAAAAAGGAAGTTGAAAAAAAGTTAAAGGAATTAAAAAAATTTAATAAAGAAGTCTTACCGGTTTCAATCTACGACGAAAAATCTTTGGAAAAATTAAAACAATTATTAAAAAATTAACTCGCAAACTCGCTAAACTCGTTAAATGAAAAAATAAATAATATTTTAATATGAATAAAACCCCCTTCACCAAACAAGGTTATGAAGATTTGATTAACGAAAAAAATGATCTGACAAAAAGTCGCATCGACGCCGTTGCCAACCTTAAAACCGCCCGCGAAATGGGCGACCTAAGTGAGAACGCCGCCTATCGAGTAGCCCGATCCAAACTTTCCTCAGTTGACCGCCGTCTCCGATTTTTAACTAAAATTTTAGATAACGCCTATATTATGCAGGTTGATTTCAAAGGAGTGGTTGACGTTGGGTGCCAAGTCACCGTTGAAACAAAACAATTAGTAGAGACAAGGCAATGCCTTGTCTCAACAACCTACAAGATAGTTAATAGCCATGAATCAGATATTACCAAAGAAAAAATCTCATATTACTCCCCCGTCGGTAGGGCTTTAATTGGAAAAAGGGTTAATGATGTGGTTGAGGTAACAACGCCGAATGGAAAGATTGCTTACAAAATAAAAGATGTCAAAATTTCCTGATAGACCCCCAACGTCGCCGGTACAGCCAACCCATGTTTCTTGGCCAATCGGATCACCGCTCCTTGCAAAACCTCCACTTCCGTCGGCCGACCCTTTTCCAGGTCGACCAAAAGTGAAGACTTAGTTGAAGGATCAAAGTTTAAAGCCTCTTCCAAAGTCGTCTCAAAAATATCTGGCTCAAAAATTACCCCCTCTTTTTCTCCTACCGCGATTGCTTCTCGCAAAACTTGACTATACAACCTCAACAATTTTGGGTTATTTAAAGCCTCTCCTATTGAGCACCGACCCGCCACGGTAGCTGAAGAAAACGCCACCACAAAAAAGAACTTTTTCCATAGCTCGAGAGCAATGTTCTCACTCAAAACTGCATCAATTCCCGAATCTTTAAATATTTCAAGTATCTCAGACATCTTGCGAGTTTTTTTTCCATCCCTTGGCCCAAACACCAATTTTTGCTGGCTCCCCTTTTGGGTTACTTCATTTGACGAAGTCTTAGTTGCTGACACAAGAACCAGTCCCGGTAATACTTCGCAGTTTAGATATTCCAAAACCTTTTTATCATTATCTAAACCATTTTGCAAAGTAATGATTGTCGTCTCCGGCTTCACTACATTCGCCAATTCTCTCGATACTTCTTTCAAGTCGTAAGATTTGACTGCCAAAATTACTACTTTCGGTTTAACTATTTCAGAAATATGTTCAATTATTTTAGGATGGATTAGTTGAATTTCTTTCGCTCTATTTAGGATCAGTCCGTTTTCTTTAATCATGTTAAAACTTTTTCCCCTCCCCACTAAAGTAATATCAGCCCCGCTTTTAGCCATTATTCCGCCATAAAAACTACCCACCGCGCCGACTCCTATTAAATATTCTTTCATATTAGTTCTAAATATTTTACTCC
>CAZSLG010000126.1:0-1814 GCA_964607745.1 uncultured Gammaproteobacteria bacterium
AGATCAATGCCCGCTGGACGGGCGGATTTCCCATTGCGGTCTTGTTGAAAAAGCTGGGGATACTTGACAAACTGGAATCAATTTCCCACCTTGATACGTTAAAAGAAGGTGACATTGAAAAATATCAGAAATTTGTCGAAAAATATTTATTCAATCTCCCGAATCTAAAAAAGAATGGATTTGCCATCTTTCCAGTCGCTTTTTCTCCTTTTTCAAAAGAAGGTTCTTTTTTTATCTGGTTTGTAATCATGGGTGATTATCGAGAGTTTTTGAAAGCTAAAGCAAAAGCCAAAATCTTTAGTCCGGATTCTTTTCCCTATACCAAAGAAGTTTTGAAAACATTAAATACTTTAAAATTAAATAATCTAAAGTTAAATAAATTAAATGCTTTAAAGTTAAATAAATTGAAATTAAATCTTTTAAAGTTAAATAGATTAAATTAAATACTTTCAAACTAAATGCTTTAAATCTCCAAAATAAGAGGTTATAATCACCATGGCCAAAAGGATTAAAATGGACATTTTTGATCAGTTGATAAAATCAAATCTGAAAGGACAAAGACAGACGATAATGGCCGTCCTGAAAGCGAGCCCGATGTTCAACGTCAATGCCCAAGAAATAAAAGGGCGGATGATAAAAGTTGAAAAAAATCATTGGTTGGCGGATTTTGCCTCTTGCAATTATTTGGGCTTTGATCTAGAAGAGGATATTATGGCTTCAGTCGATCCGGCGGTCAGAAAATGGGGAGTTCATCCCAGTTGGTGCCGATTAGTGGCTTCACCGGAGATCTATCAGGAAGCAGAAAAGAAACTGGCTAAATTAATCGGGACGGAAGAAGCTTTCATCCTGCCGACGATAACTTTAATCCACATCGGTGTAATTCCCGCTTTAGTCGGAAAAGATGGTATAATCTTTCTAGATAAGTCCGCCCATGCTACCATGTATGAAGCCGCTAAAATGGCGAGAGACAGCGGTTCAATATTAGTCAGTTACAAACAAGATGATTTTGAAACGTTAGAAAAACTTTTGAGAGAACATCAAAAAATTGAGAAAAAGGTAATCTGTGTCGATGGGGTTTATAGCCTGAGCGGAGATTATGCCGATTTAAAAAGATTAGTCCGACTGGCTAAAAAATACGGGGCAATTGTATATGTCGATGATGCTCATGGTTTTGGAGTAATCGGAGAAAAACCTTCTGCCAAACATCCTTATGGCCGAAAAGGCAACGGTTTAGTTAAATATCTTGGGCTTAATTATGATAATATATTATATGTTGCCGGATTATCTAAAGCATACTCTTCCTTAGCCGCCTTTGTCGGATGTTCCAAAAGAATGAAACAATTTCTGCAGGCCTATGCCACACCCTATGATTTATCCGGTCCCTGTCCCAGCGCCTCTTTAGGGAGCTTGATTGCAGGGCTTAAAGTTAATGAACAGAAGGGGGATGGGCTAAGAGACAAAGTTTATCGGCTTACCAAAATGGCTGTAGATGGATTGAGAGATATGGGTTTGGTGGTAGAAAATAAAACTTATTTCCCCATAGTTTCGGTTTTTGTTGGAGATACAGATAAATTAATCGGCAGTTCAAAGTTATTATTTGAAAATCATATTTTGGTTACTTTGAACCCTTATCCCATGGTCATAAAAGGAAAAGAGGCTTTAAGAATAACTATCACTGCTTCAAATACGGAAGAAGAAGTAGATATGTTGTTGAAAGCGTTTAGAAAAGTTAAAGAATATTTGGACAATTAATTTACAGGTATTTGTTTAGCATCTTCGAAATCCGGGCTGTAAAAATCGTTGGAGCCGTATCC
>CAZSLG010000127.1:0-1804 GCA_964607745.1 uncultured Gammaproteobacteria bacterium
GCTCCCGCTCTATCCTCATTAACTGATTATATTTAGCAGTTCTCTCTCCCCTGGCTGGGGCTCCGGTTTTTATCTGTCCGGTCCCCATAGCCACCACAAAATCGGACATAAAGGCATCTTCTGTTTCCGCGGATCGGTGAGAGACTATCGCGGTCATCCCGGCTTTGCGTGACATTAAAACAGCATCAACCGTTTCTGTCAATGTTCCTATCTGATTTAATTTGATGAGAATAGAATTGCAGGTTTTTTCATTGATTCCCTTTTGGAGCCGCTCAATGTTAGTGACAAACAAATCGTCGCCCATTACCTGCAACTTACCCTCTGTTTTTTGATAAAGTTTTTTAAAACCATCCCAATCATCTTGACCAAACATATCTTCCATAGAAATAATTGGATATTTTTTCCAAAGACTTAAATAAAATTCTGTTAATTCATCTGTTGACAATGATCTTCCTTCTTTTTTGAATTCATATTTTCCTTCATTAAAGAACTCCGAAGCAGCCGGGTCAATTCCGAAACAAATATCATTACCAAGAACATACCCTGCTTTTTCTATTGCTTCACCCATTAATTGAAAAGGTTCTTCATTATTTTTTGTTGTCGACGGAGCAAACCCGCCTTCATCACCAACGGCAATAGGATAACCTTTTAATTTAAGAATAGATTTCAAAGAATGATAAACTTCAACCCCCATTCTTATTGCTTCTGCAACATTTTTTGCCCCAACGGGAAAGAGCATATACTCCTGGATGTCAGTTGCCCAATCGCCGTGCTTACCGCCATTGTAAACATTAAACATTGGAAGCGGCATCGTATAAATCCCTTTAAAATCCGGATTAAATTTGGAAAGATATTTATAAAGAGGTTTTTTTTCGTGCTGTGCCTCAGCCCTGGCCACACTTAAAGAAACTGAAAGAATTGCATTGGCTCCCAGTTTGGCTTTATTTTCCGTGCCGTCCAGTTCGATCATCGCTCTATCTAATTTATTTTGATCTTCGGCATCAAATCCTTTAACGGCTGTCTGAATGGTTGTATTAACATTCTCAACCGCTTTCAAAACTCCGGCTCCTCCAAATCTTTTAGAATCGCCGTCCCGAAGTTCAACCGCTTCATACTTTCCGGTTGATGCTCCTGATGGAACGGCCGCCCAACCGATCGAACCGTCTTCCAATGTGGTAACGCATTCAATAGTCGGATTACCCCGGCTGTCTAAAATTTCCTGAGCAGTGAGAGATTTGATCTTCATAATAAACATTTTATCTTATCATAAATATTTTTGCTATACTGATATCATAAAATATGATTTCTCAGTCTATAAATAAATACATTAAAGCAACAATAAGTGCATTAATTATTTTTTTTCTTTTGTCATCTTATCTTTTCCTTCGTCGCGGTTATTTTGATCTATACATCGCCAATAAAGTTTTCGCTGGAACATCACTAATCGTTTTAGCGTCAGTGCTTTTGATAGGCAGTCTTGGTCGTCTTTATAATTTTTTTGATCCCTGGTTGGTCTATCGAAAACATTTGGGTATTATCTCTTTTATTTTGGCTTTTCTCCACAGCATTACTTCCCTATTTTTTCTTCCAAACAGATTTACCTTAAACTATTTTTTAACTAACTATTTAACTTCCGGTTTAGGATTGGTGGCTCTTGTAATCTTAGGTTATCTTTTTATGATTTCGTTTGAAAAATTCATCGATAAAATGGACCCAAAAAAATGGTGGGCTTATCAAGTTTGGGGATCCAGAATTGCCGGCGTCTTAGTTTTTTTACATTTGGTTTTGATGAAATATCCCGGAT
>CAZSLG010000128.1:0-1799 GCA_964607745.1 uncultured Gammaproteobacteria bacterium
AATAATGAAGGATACGATGGTTTCTCGCTGTGTCCAATTTACTGAATATATTGATCTTGAACTTGAGAATCGCGGATTTAAAAAACCGGCGGACGACATAAAACGCAGCTATTTTAAACGACTTGGCTTGCCAGAAGAAGCGGTTTCGGAAAAGCACCTTTAAGAATATTGGATGTTTTCTATGGATTGGCAAAAATCAGAGATCATAAAACTGGACTGGGATTTTGGTTGTGGATATTACCACTTCCTATTGCTGGCTTGGGAGTGTGAGGTGTGATTATCGTGCTGCTATAGAACTCACACTCCGAGATCGGACTAGAATGTCCATTTTTTCGCTTAGACGAAGTATTGTTTAGTCCATTCTTGGAATGTGATGTCTATATGGTGGTTTTTCCTTACATCAAAATTTCATGGCGAAGGTTAATCATTTGGTAATTGGATCAGTCTATAAAAGATATTATATGCGTAGAAAAAACATTTTCACCATTGTCGCCGCCGCTTTTTTATTTCTGGCACTGTTTGACGGCTGGCCATATGGTTATTTTACTCTGTTGCGATTCGTGGTTTGCGCGGTGACTGCTTATTGCGCATATTTGGCATACGACACGAAGCAAGAAAAGTGGGCGTGGATGTTCGGCATCATTGCGGTTTTGTTTAATCCTTTCATTCCGGTACACTTGGATAGAGAAACGTGGACTTTTATTGATTTTGGGGTTGCTGTGTTTTTGGTGATTTCAAGCTTCTCTTTTAAGGTTGATGATAGGGGTAGGGGTATCGAGCAAAAATAGCGAAAAGGTATATCTACGGATAGATAGTTGTTTAGGAAAGAAACAAGAAACAGGGAGTGGGTCGATTCTTTAAGGAAATTTGTCGACAACCATAATTTTACGAAAATGCAAAAATAAATAATCAAAACATATTATGACCCCACAAGACAACTTTTGTTCAAATTGCGGTGCTAATTTATCAAAAGAAAGTAAATTTTGCGCGGAATGTGGTGTAAAGGTGGAGAAAACAGATAAAATGGTTGATGCTGAAAAAATTATCGTCGAAAAAAAGAATGCAATGAATCCGGACGTCTGTGTTCCTGTAAGTAATAGTGTTGGCGGTGAGTCCCCAAAAACGTGGGATCAGTATTTTAAGATAAAAAATCGTTATTTAAAACGTGGTTTGCAATTCGTATTTATCCCGCTTATTGCTACGATTTTTTTTGGATTACTGGCTGGCTTGTCCGGTGAAAATGGTGCGGTTTTCTTTACGATCTTGGCCGGTTTATCGGGGATTGCTCAATTGGTTGGACTGATAATTGGCATATATTTTTGGACAAAAAAGGTTGAGTATCCGGACGAAAAATATGACGAGCGGTCGGGACGCAGAAGTGAGTCAGAAGTACCAAAAGAAATTTTAGGCTTCAATTATGGAGCGGTAGGTCTTGCGTTTGTTTGGGGACTGTTTTTTAGAGTTTTTGAAATACCCATATATATAATCGTTCTGAATGTTGCTATCTCTTTAATCTCCTTGGCGATTACAGAAACGACTTTTGTGTGGCTAATTACTTTTAGCATGCTATATTTAATGGTTTTGGTCGGGTTTGGGAATGGGCACGCTAATAAATTGGCATGGTGTAATAATAGATGGCCGAGCGTAGAAAAATTTCTGGCTGTTCAGAAACAGTGGCGGATATGGGGAATAGCGGCATTTTGTTTAATGATAATAGTAATGGTCATGAACTTTGGCGTTGTCATGATGAAAAGTAAATTGGCAGAGGACATTGGCGAGATCGAACAAAAATACGGAAA
>CAZSLG010000129.1:0-1795 GCA_964607745.1 uncultured Gammaproteobacteria bacterium
AATAACGCAACAGCCCTATCAGCTATTTTCGTAACTCGTTGACTCATACAACGAGCAAAGGATTCAACTGAGGTATTATTCTTTTTCATTCGGATTTAGAAGCGATTCGAAGTATTTAGCACCTTTTAGGTTCAGCTTATATCTGCTGGTCTTGCCTCTCCCCCTAATTGAATCTCCGGCAAGGTATTTTTGTAAAGAACTTGCAACTGCTTTGGACACATTTGGAACTTTCACCCGCACTCTTAGTTGAGAGGTTATTTTTTCTATATCTCCTGTAGTCAGGCCCTGTTCGGGAAAGTATTTATAACAAATATAAAGGGGTAAAAGAACCCTGGCAGGAAGACTAATTTTATTAAGAACTTGGGCATCAATTTTTTCAGACTCTTCACAGTCTTTGATTTTATTAACAATCAACAATATCGGGTCGGGAAAAGCACCGCTTTTTTTCTCGCTAATCTGTTTGCGCTTCGGCGCATGATCTCCAGATAGGGTCGCAAGACCCTCTTCTGCTAATCTCTTTATCTCATTAAGTTTTGCAAATAAGGTTTGGTTATCCATATTATTTTCTAATTACATACTCCCAATTTTTGGTTTCTTTATTTTTGAACCGATTGAGAATACGGCGCTTGGTAAGGTTTAGTAAATTCATTGAGATTGCAGTACGTTTATGATAATGTCCTATCTCCTTTAATCTCTCCATCACTGACGGCATCTCCTTTGGAACATCAAAAAACTTTTCGCCCATGAGTATATTTATTGCCCCAAGCGCACCCTTTTGAGAGGTGGCGGTTTTACTCACATGACTGGTAATTTTATCGTGGGGGGACTTAATGCCAAAAGTACCGCCGAGTTCGTCCAATAGGCCCCTAATTTCGGTAATGATTGTTTTTTGGTCTCTCATAATTTTAAGTGTTTATTAATAATTTATATTTACGATACTTAGATTATATATCCACCAATCCTGCTGTCAAGCTGTTTATGCCATAAGAACCGGCACTAAACGATACTCCGCCAAAGATGATATAAGCTAATCTTAGTAAATATGGTTTCAACTGTCAATAGGAGTGCTTCATTTATCCTTTATTTAAAGCATAAACGCCCATAAAAACGCTAACATTTAACCCGTTTTCTTATTGAGTCTATGGTCGCTTATGTTTTTGGGATAATTTTTTGATCTTTGTCTAGGTTGTGGATAAAGGGCATAGTATTTATAAAGGTATCATACTATAATATAAACATGGCAAGTAATCAGATTTTCAAGGCAGTATATTTTTCTGACTATAAAGAAACAAACCCAAAAGCAAAAGGCGTTGTTTTGGCTTTTGGTGAGAGAAATATAGATTTGTATAAAAGTGTAGCCGATCTTGGAAGTAACGAGCTACGCAATTTACTCGGTACAGATTCTTATTTTGAGCTAGAACAACGCGCACAACAGGAGGGATTGCCGGTGAACACTTACTGCCTTTGGTATTTGCGAAAGAATCTAAAGCCGAAAGAAAATGTCCCCGTAAAAAAACCGGATACTTCTTTTAAGTTTGAACCCAATAAAATTATTTGCGCAGATTGTATTCTTGGCTTAAAGAATCTGCCAGAAAATTCAATCGATGGTTGTATTACCGATCCACCATACAATTATGAGTTTATTGGTCATAAATGGGATGATGACGAAATCAAGCGCAGAACCGAGAGAGTAAAAAACTCAAAGACACTTATAAAACACATTCCGTATGGAAGCGGTCTTGCTGGCGGGGTAAGAAATGAACGCTGGTACAAGAAAAATTCGGAGAATATAATT
>CAZSLG010000130.1:0-1764 GCA_964607745.1 uncultured Gammaproteobacteria bacterium
TGATTCAGGTAAAGGTGTAGATTTTGGGGTGACCGGTTCCGGGGTGGCTGTGGCTACATCGGGAGCTGGGGTAGAGGGTTCGGGTGTGGAGGCGGTCTGTTCGGATAGTGTTTGATCGGCTAAATCAGTGAGTTGTTCTCTCGGTTTTTCGATTATAAATCCATCCTGAACAGGAAGATCGGTTTCTCTTTCAAATCTACTAGGTATATGAGTGCCATCTTCCTCAGCAATTTGAAGAAGAGATTTCCCAGCGACTACTAGTCTTGTGTCTTCATTTTTTAAAACTGGTTTTTTAACGCTTTCGTCAAGGCATTCATTAAAACCGGAAAGCCCATCGCGCATTTTATCAAGATATGTTTTAATGACTATCCAATCTTTTTCAGGTACCTGTTCACCATTTTTTTGTTTTTCCGGTTTTATCCAATCACCTTTCTCATCTTTTCTTAAAGTTGAGACATCAATATTAATAGTCCTATCAGTATCACGACTTTTATTTTTACCCATTAAACTTTCTGAATCACGATGAACATAAAAAGAAAAATTAGTAGGACTATTATCTTTTTTTCCCAGTAACTGTCTGACGCCAAACTCAAAATTTGGTTCGTTTTCTCCTTCTTCTTTTGGATAGAAATACATATCCGAACTTTGTTTGCTGGTGTCAAGAGTTTTTTTTCCTAATGCATCCTTTTTTATTTTTCCTCTAACCCATTCCGTATCTTTGATCAACAGTACTTCTGGTTTGTTTACTGGTGAAGGTCCCTCTGTTTTTGCAGGAGCAGGAGCAGCTGGTGGTTCTGAAGCTAATGGCATCTTATTAAATACCTCTATAAATAATAACAAAAATCACCCGTCAAACGAGATATATAATCATTATTAAGAAAATAAGAAAGAAAGTCAATGAGTAATTAATTTTTATAAATAATTCCATGGAATAGTGATGATATTTTTTGCTAAGCGTTCACTTACTTTCCCTAAAGTTATTACATATCCGTAGTCAGCCAAATTTTTATAATCTTCCAAAAATACTTTCAATCCCTTAACCTCAGATAAAGAGACATATGATGAAGACTTAATTTCAATAGGAATTAGTTTATCTCCCAAATTAATGATAAGGTCCACTTCAGCCCCACCCGATGTCCGCCAATAATATACTTGATAATTTTTATTAAGTATTCTGATTCTTTTTATGATTTCCAAAATTACCGCATGTTCAAAAAGAAGTCCTTTTTGCGCCTTGATTAATCTATGGTCGAGTGTCAGATGAGACAAGATATTACGGACGCCTAAATCAAAAAAGTAATAACGGGAAGAAGTTAAAATCCTTTTTCTGGCGTTTTTTAGATAAGGATCAACTCTATGTACAATTAAAGTGTCAACTAAAACTTGATAAAATTCTTTAATTGCCGGTAAACTTACTCCTGATTCGTTAGATAATTTTGTCAGATTAGGATTGGTGCCTGACTCGGTAGCTGCCAACTCCAAAAAGCGGGAAAAAGCTCCTATCTTTCGACTCAGAGCCTCTGCCCTAATTTCTTCTTCAAGATAAATTTCACTATAAGATTTTAAAAAATCAATTCTATCTTTGACCGGCAAAAATACTAAGCCAGGCAAGGATCCATAAATTAAACTATCTTCAAAAGAATATTCCGGATTTTTGTTTATATTTTTTAATGAAATATCCTTGATAATATTTTTTTTCATCAATCCTAATTCTCCCCAAAGCAAAGGATCCAAAAAAAAACGTTTTACTCGGCCCGGAAGTAG
>CAZSLG010000131.1:0-1707 GCA_964607745.1 uncultured Gammaproteobacteria bacterium
CCCAATCAGTAGTATTTTTTGCCGGCTTACCCGCCATATTCGCAAAGCCTCATAATAACTATCCACCACCGCATAGCGATACTTTCTGGCTTTTAAAATCTTAGTTACCTGCTCCAGTCCACCGCCATAAGCATTAGCTTTTAATACCGGCCACACCTCCATTCCTGATTTCTTTTTGGCTTCATCAAAATTCTTTAACATCCTTTCCGCGTCAATTTCAATCCGGTTCACCGGCTCTAGTTTTCTCTCCCAGTTACCAATAATTTTATCCACCCAGTTTCGAATCATGTTAGTGCCAGCTCGATTATTTTATCTAATAACTCCGGATATTCAATTCCGGCTGCTTTTGCTTCTTTGGGAATCAATGAGTTGGCCGTCAATCCCGGAAGCGTATTTATCTCCAATAAATAAGGGGTTTCATTCTTAATAATAAAATCCACCCTGGCATAACCCTTCCCCCCAATTGCTTTAAAAACTTTTATCGATAATTCCTGAACCTGCCCCGTTAACTTTGGTGAAATTCTTGCCGGACAAATTTCCTCCGACATCCCCATGTATTTTGCCTCATAATCAAAGAATTCTTTTTTAGGCCTAATTTCAATTACCGGCAAAGCCGTTGGATTTTCGTTACCCAACACCCCGCAGGATACCTCAACTCCTTCAATATATTCCTCAATCAATACCTCATTATCATATTTTTTAGCCTCATTAATAGCTTTTTTCAAATCAGCTTCTTTTTTTACAATGCTCACCCCCACACTCGACCCGCCATTGCTGGGCTTTACCACACAAGGCACTTTGTCAGTCTCTTTGGCCATCAGAAACCCGCTGTTAATCATCACCTTCCTAAAAATTACTTTATTCATCCCCACCGCTGAAGCCGTTACCCCGCAACCGGTGTATCTAATCCCTTGTGTCTCCAAATATCCTTGAATCACTCCATCTTCTCCCCCCCTACCATGAAGAGCTAAAAAAGCCAGATCGATTCCTTTTACCTTATCCAGTTCTTTTGGTACATCAACCACTACTACCTCATATTTTTGTGGATTAAGATTTTTAATTACCTCCTGTCCCGTCATCAGCGATACTTCCCTCTCGCTACTCTCTCCCCCCATCAACACTGCCACCCTTAATCTTTTTACCACCACTTATTATAGTAAAATATGGGAGTGAAAAGAATCCTTTCCTATTTTGCACTAAGATATCTTCGTTTTTTTGCCAAAGTTCAGCTCTCAAAAATAAAACTTATTCAATTGATTAAAGGCAAAAAACTTATTATTGTCGGCATTACCGGTTCCGCTGGTAAAACTTCCTGTCTTTTGGCTTGTCAATCAGCCCTTGGCTCCAAATTTAAACTAAAAATAAACTCCAGTGGAAATTCCGAAACCGGCATTCCCCTCTCCATTCTTGATCTTAGTCTCGCCAATTATTCCCCATTAAGTTGGTTAAAAATATTTTTTCTTTGTCCGATTAAACTCATTTTTGATTGGAAAACCTACCAAATCTATCTAGTCGAAATGGGTATTGATTCTCAACACTCACCCAAAAACATGGATTATCTTCTGTCAATTATAAAACCGGATATTGGCATATTTTTAAACGTTTCGTCAGTTCATCAGCAAAATTTTAATAGCCTTGACCAAATCGCCTTTGAAAAAGCCAAAATGATTAACCTCTCACCGGTCGGAATTGTCAATCTCAACGACC
>CAZSLG010000132.1:0-1692 GCA_964607745.1 uncultured Gammaproteobacteria bacterium
TGTACAAATAATTTTTCCACCAGGATTAATGCTTTAGAAAAGAAATTTAACTTTCTAACTGACTTTGACGTCAAGGTCTTTTCTTACGAGATTGGTGCCATCAAGCCCGAACCCAGAATTTTTCTAGAGCTGATCAGACAGGCTGGTTGTCAGCCGTCAGATCTTGCCTATGCCGATGACAAAGAAGCTAATGTTTTGGCCGCCCAAAGCCTCGGTATAAACGCCTTTATTGACAAGGTACCCCCTGATCTACTACACTTGTAGTATATGTCTGATACCAAGATAGCCAATCTCAACATCTCCGGCATGCATTGTGTTTCATGCGCTCTATTGATCAAAAAATCACTGGAGAAGGTTTCCGGAGTCGAATCTGCCTCGGTTAACTACGCCAACAAAAAAGCCATTATTAAATACGATTCAAACAAAACTTCGGACTCTGATTTGGCTAAAGCTGTCGTTTCCGCCGGCTATCAGGTTAGTGATAAAAAAGCCGATGATAAGAAGGAAGCCCATACCTGGCGCCAGAAATTTATCTTTTCTTTTCTTCTGTCCCTCCCTCTCTTTGTCTCCATGTTTTGGCCACTCCCTTACGTTTTTTGGTGGGGGTTGATTATTACTGCCATCAATATTTTTTTTATTGGTCAAAATTTTTACCGCGGTTTCCTTACCGCTCTTCGGGTACGCACTTTCACTATGGATTCTCTCATTGCCGTCGGCACCTTTTCCGCCTTTATATTTAGCCTATTTATGGGTACCTTTCACTATTTTGAAGTCGCCTCAGCTCTGGTCACTTTTGTCACTTTAGGTAAATGGTTGGAAAGCTTTGCCAAGGCCAAAACTTCATCTGCCGTCGCCAAACTTATCGACCTTTCCCCTAAAATTGTTCATCTAAAGGCCGGTACTTCCTTTTCCGACGTTACTCTTGAATCCATTAAAGTCGGTGATGTTCTTCTGGTCAAATCCGGCGAAATCATTCCTCTTGACGGTCAAATAACCGACGGTTCTTCTTCTCTGAATCAGTCAGCTCTTACCGGCGAATCTGTTCCGGTTGATAAATCGGTTGGCGATAAAGTTTTTGCCGGCACCCAAAATCAAAACAGTGCCTTTGAGTTTAAAATCACCGCCGAAGTCTCCGACACCATTCTCTCCCGTATAGTCAAATTAGTTGAGGAAGCCCAGAGTTCCACCTCCCCGCTTCAATCTCTGGCTGATAAAATTTCTTCGATTTTCGTCCCCACCGTTCTAATTACTGCTCTAGTCACTTTTATTGTTTGGAAATTTATTCTCGGTGGTAGCTGGGATGTCTCCATAAATTACTTTCTGGCCGTTATTGTCATTGCCTGTCCCTGTGCTCTCGGTCTGGCCACCCCCACTGCTATCATGGTGGCCACCGGTTTAGCCGCCAAATTTGGTCTCTTGGTCAAAGGCGGAGACTCGCTTCAATTGGCCTCCTCGATTAACACTTTTCTCTTTGACAAAACTGGCACCCTCACTGACAACAATCTCACTGTCACCTCCTTCACCAATTCCAGCCCTCTTCCCGATGCCGACATTTTAAGTATTGCCTATTCTCTGGAGATAAATTCCACTCATCCTATCGCTAAAGCTATTGTTAATTATGCCAATTCTTCCGCTCTGGTTAAATTTGCCGACTTCAAATCACATACTGGATTAGGTGTATCCGGAACTTAT
>CAZSLG010000133.1:0-1684 GCA_964607745.1 uncultured Gammaproteobacteria bacterium
ACGATGATCAACACGGCACTGCCATTGTAGTTTTAGCTGCCCTGATCAATTCTCTGAAGCTATCCAATCGTGACCCGGCCAACACCAAAATTACCATCTGTGGTTCTGGTGCTGCCGGTACCGCTGTGGCTAAATTACTACATCTGTTCGGTATCAAAGATATTATTATGGTCGATTCCAAGGGCATAATTTCTGCTACCCGTACTGACCTCAATGATGCTAAAAAAGAATTTTTAGTCTTTACTAACCCTCAAAACCTGTCTGGTGATTTGGCTACCGCTGTAACTAGTCGTGATGTTTTTATCGGTGTCTCCGGTCCCAATCTATTGACTGCTGATATGGTCAAAAGTATGGCCGAAAGACCCATTATTTTTGCCATGGCCAATCCAGTTCCCGAAATTGATCCTCAACTAGCCCGCGACGCTGGTGCTTTTATTGTTGGTACGGGTCGCAGTGATTTTCCTAATCAAATTAATAATGTCTTGGCTTTTCCCGGTGTTTTCCGTGGTGCCCTTGACCATCGGGTTACTAAAATCACCGATGAAATGAAACTAGCGGCAGCCACCGCCCTCGCCGCCTATCTTCCCGAGTCCGAACTCTCCGTCGACAAAATTCTTCCCTCACCTCTCGACAAAGGCGTCGTCCCCACTATTGCCGCGGCGATCAAATGATCAAGTCAAAGAAAGTCAGCTTAGTCATTCCCAGTTTCAACGAAAAAAAGAGAATTCTTGATGTTGTCAACGTCGCCAAACAGGTTCCTCAAATTTCCGAGATTATTATTGTTGATGATGGCTCCGATTTAGTTTCCAAAAATATTTTAAAAAAAATAACAGGTATAAAATTAATTGTTCATCCTCAAAATTTTGGTAAAACCACCGCCCTAAAAACCGGTGTTATTCATGCCGCCGGTGACATTATTATTTTTCTCGACGCTGATCTTGTTGGACTGCAACCCCACCATATTCGACAACTATTAAAACCGGTTTTATCCAACCAGGCTGATATTACCCTCAGCCAGCGGGATCGCCACCATTGGAAAATCTTTGACGAAGGATTTATAGTCGCTTATACTGGAGACCGTTGTCTTAATAAAGAGCTTCTGGTTGACAATATTGATATTTTTGAAGCCCCGGGTTATCTATTTGAAGCCGCTTTTAATCAGCGCTTTTTTAATTCTGATTTATCCATTGCCAGAGTTAGATTTACTGGCGTCAGCCACTTTTCCAAGCAGGAAAAAGACGGGATTTTCTTAGGTCTGGTTAAAGATATTCAAATGGTCTGGAAAATCTTAAGATTTCTCAGACTAAAAAAACTTTTATTCCAAACTTCTCACTCCCGAAACCTACCCTTATCTAGTTAATTTCCATCATTTCCTTCATTCTTATTAGTCCTGCTTTTGGTCCGGTACTTTCAAAGTGTTTTCGTGCCGGTTCAAGTTTGGTAATGATCCACTCCGCCAACGCATTTTTCAAATCCAATGGAAATAATTTTTCAGACTGATAATCCGCCACTAAATCAGACACTTTAGTGTAAGTCACGTTTCCCCCAAATTTATCCGGCCGAGCA
The DNA here is from genome assembly GCA_964607745.1 of uncultured Gammaproteobacteria bacterium. Classification (GTDB taxonomy): domain Bacteria; phylum Patescibacteriota; class Microgenomatia; order UBA12405; family UBA12405; genus UBA12158. Next base: position 1,567 of record CAZSLG010000133.1, read on the forward strand.
ATCGTGAAGCTTCCTTCCTCTTCTCCCCAAAACACCAGTGTTTTCACCCAATTTATCAGTGGATTAAATTCAGTTTCTTTGGGTGGTCCAAAAGCCTTTTTAATTTTCTCCCGGATTT
>CAZSLG010000134.1:0-1678 GCA_964607745.1 uncultured Gammaproteobacteria bacterium
CAAAAACCGCTGCCACGGAAGAAGGATCTAAACCTAACTGAATTAAAGCTTGCTTTATTGCTATTCCTATGCCCCAATCCCCGCATCCGGGACACCAGGTTGGATTGTAGCCATTAAAATCTTGAATTGTTGCCATAATTTTATTACTTTATAACTTTATGAACTATCTCTTCTGCCGTGATCGGCCTCCCATCATATCTTAATATCTTTTCTTTAATTTCAATCCCAGTTTCCATTGATAGCAATTTCCCAAACTGTCCCCAGGAATTATTTTCCAGCAAAATATATTTTTTATTTTGTCTGTTAAAAAGGGCAGCTACTTTTTCTTTATCCAACGGATATAAGTGATTGAAATGAATAAAAGCTGAATCAACTTTCTTTGTCTTCAATAGTTTTTGTGCTTGTAAAACTATTCCTTTAGTCGAACCCCAAGAAATAAGTACTACTTCAGATTTCTCAAGATCCCCATAAACTTTTGGCATAATAAAATCCTGGCTCAAATAAGTTTTCCATTTTCTCGCTCTTTTATCAACCTGATCAATTCGTGGTTGAGCGTCCTCAGTAGTATGTCCGTCTTCAATATGTTCGTAAGAATTCGCCTGGAAAAAATGTCCTGGAGTTCCCGGGATCAGTCTAGGTGAAATTCCGTCTTCTGTAATTTTATATCTAAGATATTTTTGCTTGTCCTCTGAGGTTTTAACGAAAGAGGGATCTTTGACCAATTTACCTCTATTCACTTTATAATTTAAAATAAACTTATCAACAAACTTCCTAGTAACAGACTTGTGTGACTCCGAAAGATACATATCCGACATCACAATTACCGGCATTTGATAAACATCGGCTAAGTTGTAAGCTTTAGCTGTTAGTTCGATCATTTCTTCATTATCTCCGGGAGCCAAAACAATTTTTGGAAATTCGCCATGACCGGAAAAAACTGAAAATAGCAAGTCTCCTTGTTCTGTCCAGGTAGGCATCCCTGTTGCCGGACCAGGTCGTTGGGCGATAAAAACAACCAAAGGTATTTCTGTAATCCCAGCGAAAGAAATTGATTCAACCATTAGGGCAAATCCGCCTCCGGATGTTCCGACTGCCGATCTGACCCCAGCAAATGAAGAACCGATAGCGGTATTTATAACAGAAATTTCATCTTCAGCATGACGAACGACCATACCGGTTTTTTCTTGCCAAGTGGCTAAATCTGTCAGTACAGTTGAGGAAGGGGTCATCGGATAGGCAACATAGACTCGGGCATCTGCAATCACGCTTCCCAAAGAAAAAGCATCGTTACCCGTCATTACAAGCTTTTCTTCACCAGGTTTTTTAATTAAATAATTAACAATTTTTTCTGAATAATTTTTTTTAATCACATCAAAACCCGCCTGAATGAACTGTTTGTTAAAATTGATCACTTCATCTCCCTTCTTAGAAAATTGTTCCGTGATAATTTTTATTAGTCCCTCAACATCGCCTTCCAAAAGGCCAATTGAAGCACCAAGAGCAATTGTATTCTTCATGATCGGTTGACCCTTGAGGTCTGAAAGAATTTTTTTGAAAGGAACAATGACTTTTTTAATATCTTCCTTTATTTCAAATTCACTTTCGTCAAACATCACAAGGCTTGAGGACGTTAATCTTGTTTTATGTTTTTCATATGTTTCTTTGTTTAAACAAACTA
>CAZSLG010000135.1:0-1667 GCA_964607745.1 uncultured Gammaproteobacteria bacterium
CGGAAAGGCCTAGTTGGATTTCTTCAGGGGTGGAGACAGTTTCCACCGAAAGTTCATTTATACTGATTTTTATAGACTTAAATTTTGAACCGGAAGAAATGGTTTGTGCCGGCGTTTGAGAAGGGGTTAAAGAAGGCGTGATAACTATAGGCGGGGATGGCGGAACGGTTGGCTTTACTAAAAAAATTCTGGCGCTAAAAAGCAATCCGATTATGGCGGCCAATGAAAATAGGACGAAACGGGTTTTATACATTAAGTTATTATAGAATTGTACTATATAATGCAAAGATAAAATATGAATAAGGCCAAAATTAGAATTGCTATAGTCGGGGTTGGAAATTGCGCATCATCTCTGGTCCAAGGACTTACTTACTACAAAAATATAAAAACTAATGCAAAAGTTATTGGTCTTATGCATACCGTTCTCGGAGGATATAAAATTTCAGATATTGCGGTGGTGGCGGCATTTGACGTAAATGAAACCAAGGCCGGAAAAGATTTAGCAGAAGCAATTTATGCCAGACCGAATAATACATTTGTATTTGCAAAAGTAAAAAAAACAGGGGTAACGGTGAAAAATGTTCCGGTGTTTGATGGGATTGGCGAATATCTAAAAGATGTGGTTGAAATTAGTAAAAATAAGTTGGCGGATCCGGCTAGAGTTTTAAAAGAATCAGGAGCGGAAATCCTTATTAGCTATCTTCCAGTCGGCAGTCAAAAAGCCACCGAATACTGGGCAAATATATGTTTAAAAACTAAAATTGCCATGGTCAATTGCATCCCTGTATTTATTGCGTCTAATTCCGTGTGGGCTCAAAAATTTGTTAGAGCCGGCATACCAATAATCGGAGACGATATTAAGTCACAAGTTGGGGCGACTATTCTTCACCGGACTTTGGTAAATCTTTTTTTGGACCGGGGCATGCCAATTGATAGGACGTATCAACTTAATGTTGGAGGTAACACAGATTTTCAGAATATGCTGGAGAGAAAACGGCTTACATCAAAAAAGCTATCAAAAACCCGTTCGGTTACTTCACAGATACAGTTACGGAATCAGGATATTGATCCGGACAATATCCACATCGGTCCGAGCGATTTTGTGCCGTGGTTAACTGACAATAAGGTTGCCTTTATCCGGATTGAGAGTCGTCATTTTGGAGATGTTCCGACCCATGTTGAGCTTCGGCTATCTGTAGAGGATTCGCCTAATTCAGCCGGAGTTGTGATTGACGCTATTCGTTGCTGTAGATTAGCGCTTGACCGTCATATTGCGGGACCGCTGGTGGAACCTTCATCATATTTTATGAAATCTCCCCCGAAGCAGTTTACCGATACCCAAGCTCGGGAGAATCTGGAGAAATTTATTAACCTATCATCTCCGGGGTAATAAAGCAATGTTAGCAATGATATTACCAAAATGGTAAACGTTTTCGAACAAATTCGAACGTATTTCAAAAGGTTAAAGATTTTTACTAATAAACTTGGTAAAATATATTGTTCTGGGTCCATAGCTCAGGGGTAGAGCAGCGGACTTTTAATCCGCGTGTCGTGGGTTCGATTCCCACTGGACCCACAAAATGGCCCCATCATCTAACGGTTAGGATATCAGGTTTTCATCCTGAAAATCGGGGTTCGATTCCCCGTGGGGTCACCAAAAGTGAAAT
>CAZSLG010000136.1:0-1625 GCA_964607745.1 uncultured Gammaproteobacteria bacterium
CATATCAACCATGGTAACTTCTCCACCTCCCAAGGTTAAAGATAATCCATACCGTGACTTATCTCCCCAGGTACTGATCCCCATCTTTGTGGCAAAGTCGATGAATTTATCAACACCAAGATTATTTAATGTCCTGACGGCTGGAATGTTGTAGGAATTTGCCAAAGCGTAACGCAAAGGCACCTTTCCATGAAATTTATTGTCATAATTGACCGGGCGGTATGATTCAGCCCCCGCAATGTTAAAGACGACCGGCGAATCGTCAAGAATGGAAGCGGCCGTGTAACCTTTTTGTAAAGCAAATGAATACATTATCGGCTTGATCGAGCTTCCCGGTTGGCGCAGGGCCGTCGTGACATTAAAGGCTCCCGAGGGTTGGGCAAAATAATCAGCCGAACCAACCATGGCCAAAATTTCGCCGGTTGAGGGCCTGGTAACTAAAACTGCCCCGTTGGTAACATTCAAATAATTGATCTTTTCCAGTTCTTCCCTAAGGATTTTTTCCGTTTCTTCCTGAATTTTGCTGTCCAAAGTTGTTTTTACCTTTAAACCACCTTCTTCGACTGTTTTAATTCCGTAATAATTTTCCAAAAGATTTTTGGTATAAAAAACAAAGTGAGGAGCTCTAATGGAGGTTTTAGGTGGTAAGATCTCTATTTTTGATGTTTGATATTTTATCTTTGATTTCTCGTCAATATATCCCTGATTTTTCATTGAGGCCAACACTTCATTTCGCCTGACCAAAGCGGCCTCGGGATTGATATACGGTGAGTATAGTGATGGTGCTTGCGGCAGACCAGCTAATAAAGCCGCCTCTTCTATCGTTAAATCTTTGGCCTTTTTTCCAAAATATGTTTTAGACGCTTCTTCAATTCCATAGGAAGATCCTCCGTAAGGAACTTGGTTCAAATACATTTCAAGGATCTTGTCCTTGCTATAAATTTTTTCCGCCCATAGGGCTAATATCACTTCCTTGATCTTTCTTGTGATCGTTCGTTCAGGTGTTAGCAAGGCCGTTTTGACAAGCTGTTGAGTGATCGTTGATCCACCCTGCAAGTTTCTATTTATGATCATCTCCTTGACCGCTCTTATCATCCCGGAAAAAACCGCTACTCCCTGGTGACGGTAAAAATCTTTATCCTCAATGGCGATGGTTGCCTGAGCTACAAAAACAGGTAGTTCTTTTACATTAACCGGGGTCCTATTTTGCTCACGGTAGATTTCGTAAAGCAGTTTGTCGTTTCGGTCGTAGATATGGGTCGATAGCGGATAGTTGGTCTTTCCAATGTTATAAGGTGAGGGAAGGTCCCTGATAAAAACATATGATTGAAAGAATAAAACGACCACTAAAGTAACCAAACAACCAAGAAAAAAGTATCTGACTTTTTCTAAAATTGGTCCCTGGTGCACTTTGAATATTTTTACCTTTGGAAATTTTATCGGTGGCAGCTTATATGATGGTAAATTTATTTTTGGAAATTTTATCGACGGAAAGCTTAATTTAAACAAGGAAATTTTTCTAAAAATTACCAGCAAAAATTTAACAAATAAATGTCCAAGCGAATATATTGGTCTAAGGATGGTTTTTTCTGTAATTTCTCCAACAATAATAAAGAAGTTTGCTA
>CAZSLG010000137.1:0-1575 GCA_964607745.1 uncultured Gammaproteobacteria bacterium
TCGTGCCTGGATTTCTCATTTCATTCGAAATGACCAAGAGTTATTCAACACACTCAATAGGAATTCCTGTTTTTCCGTTTTTAAAAGTGTTATAACAGTAAAAATGCTTCGGAGAAAAATCGCACTCTTTGTTTTGCTTCCCGTTATATGTCTGACTTTGCTTTTTTTGGCGGACAAAGCATTACAAAACTTCTATTCTGCCGAAAAACAGCAGGTATTCGAGAATAATTTTGTTTTACCTGCCAACAGCAGTGCTTTTTATAATGGTCCGGAATTTAACTATCTGGCCAAAACCAATTCCCTGGGTTTTCGCGGACGCGAGTACCCGAAACCCAAAGCTGTCAATGCGATCAGAATTTTAGCCGTAGGGGATTCTTTTACATTCGGAGCCGGATCAAACGAGGAGGATATCTGGACAACACATCTGGAAAAGGAATTAGGCAGTCGCTTTAAGGAAAAAAGGGTGGAAATTTTCAATTTGGGCCAACCCGGCTTAAATCCATATAAGTATCTGGAAATTATAAAAAAATATGTTCCGCTTTATGATGCGGACATTCTTCTCTTAGGTATAGTTGAAGGAGACGATATCGGACAGCTAATAATCTATCCTGAGAAAAAAGCTTCCCAAAATCCAAAAAGCATAGCCGTCCGAAAAAAACTTCTGGAAAAAATTGACCGTAGTTCTGGCATCAGGGGTGGATTTTCTGAAAAAACTGTAAAATTGGGAAATTTTTTGGCGGGAATGTATCCCTTTTTTTATTCACTCATGACTCCTTATAAGGTCATTGATATCAGATCGGCCAATTTATCAAGCTTGAAGGCATTCATAAGTAATTTGGGGGATGAGGAAATAATCAGCATAGAAACCAGAATCAGCAGCGATCTGCAAGATTTATATTTAAACGGAGGTCTCAATCCGAACCTGTTGTCATTGGCCGTCTCTAAACCGGATTTTTTTACCGCTTTTATGGATGAAAATGATCAAAAAGTTAATTATGCCGTTGAACAATTTACGGCCATAATAAATGAGGTTGATGCCATTACCAAAGAAAACGGCACTCTTCCCCTGATTATCGATATTCCCTACGGTTTGTTTGTCTCAAAGGGACACGCCGATACTCTTGCCAAAATGGGATTTCGGTATTCTGAAAGTCCATGGCTCTCAGAACAACCTCTTTCTCTGCTTCAGAAGGGAGCATCCCCGTCAGGCATGAGGATAATAGATAATTTGCACTATTTCCGCGAAAAATGCTCCGATGATTGTTTTTTCAAATACGACGGGCATTTTAATGGAAAGGGAAACAAACTTTTAGCCGACAACCTCGGGGAAATCTTATCCCAATATATAAAAAATAATTTTTAAAACCAGCTTTTGTTAAGGTTTAACCAACACGGAAGCTGAAACGACAATAAAAATTCCTATTGAGTTACGTATAAATGCGAATGATAATAACTTACTTAATTATTATGAACTTCTGATTGACTTTCCAAATCGTGGAATTGAAGCTCACAAATAAACTTTATAAATCGTCCAAATGAAAAAATTATGAAACATTTTCTACTTTGAAAATAGAC
>CAZSLG010000138.1:0-1273 GCA_964607745.1 uncultured Gammaproteobacteria bacterium
TGTCTTTACTCTCAAAAACACAAAACCGTCCCTCTCAGCTCACAGCTTTCCACTCTTGCTGCTGGTTTCATTTTTGGTTTTTGTCTTTCTGCCTTTTTCACCCTTCCAGCGGTTATCGAAACCAAATATGTTCAGATCGATACTATGTTTAAAAACTATTTTAGTTATCTGGCTCATTTCACAAATCTATATCAACTCTTCATCAGTAATTTTTGGGGTGATGGGCCATCAGTTTGGGGACCAAACGATGAAATGTCGTTTATGGTTGGCTACCTCCATTGGATCATTCCCTTGTTTCTTATTCTCTTCGTTATTTACAAATTTATTCGCCATCAGAAGATAAATCACCCCCTGCTTATTGCCTTTTTTCTTAATATCTTAGGTTTTGCCTATGTCCTCTTAACCCACGAAAGAACTACTCCCATTTGGGTGCTTCTCTCCCCACTACAAAAAATTCAATTTCCCTGGCGACTCCTCAATATCGCCCTCTTCCTCTTCTCCCTCGGCGTTGGTGCCATCTCAAGAATCAAGATTGTCATCCCGGTTCTCATCTTACTAATCACTGTCAATTTTACCCATTTCTATCCAGTTCACTCCGGGCCCTTAACCGAAAAAGAAAAATTTTCTGGCCTTGCCTGGACTAACCAGGTAACTTCCGGTATTTACGATTATCTACCCAAAACCGCCAGAATTGCCCCTCAAGCCGGAGCACAAGAATTTGTCGATGGTACCTATCCTGCGGTAGATTACCAATTAACTGGAGCCAAACATGGCACCGACTGGCTTTTCTTTAACATCCATCTCCCTCAAAAAACCCTGGTCTATATTTCCCAGCTTGCCTTTCCGGAATTTCGGGTCTACGATTTTGGTCAAAAAATTTCCTATTTAGTTGAGCCAGAGCTTGGTCGTATTACCGTTGACCTAGAAGCTGGTAACCACCAAATTTATCTTAAGCTTTACAACACGCCCATTCGTCACCTGGCCAACGCCATTTCCTTCAGTAGCTGGCTTATCCTTATTTTTCTTTCTTCGCGCTTTTTATGGACCAACTTAACATCGAAGAAATAAAAGACAGAACCACCACTGGCATTTTGTTTCTGACATTAAGGAATTTTGGCATCCAGGCCATCTCAGTTCTCGGTTTTTTCCTGCTCACTATTATCTTGGGAACCGGAGATGTGGGGTTGTTTGCCATTGTTGCCGAATCCATTGGCATTCTCGGCTACTTTTCCGACATCGGCCTGGCATCAGCCCTAATCCAAAAAAAAGAAAC
>CAZSLG010000138.1:1283-1566 GCA_964607745.1 uncultured Gammaproteobacteria bacterium
TCCAAACCACCTTTACCATCCAACAGCTACTCGTTGTTCTCTCCTTGGTTGTTGCCTCGATTGTTTACCAACAAATTGCTGGCAATAAAAATTATGGCTCAAGAGAATTCCTAATTATGCTTTCTCTCTGCTATTCTTTTGCCGCCGCCTCTCTCAAAACCATTCCCTCCATCCTACTTGAACGTGAGCTTAATTTTAAGCTAATTTCCACCGTCGACATTATTGAAAATCTAACCTTTTATCTTGTGGCGGTTGTTTTTGCTGTTCTGGGTTTTGGTGCCTA
>CAZSLG010000139.1:0-1547 GCA_964607745.1 uncultured Gammaproteobacteria bacterium
GTTCTCAAGTCTTGTACTCACAATAAAAGCGCGCAGCAGCCTAATTTTCTAAATGGTTTAAATCCATTCCTCCGATACGATCGGAGAGTAGCAGAAGGATAGCCTTTTACCGCGAGGTAAATGGTGGAGGATCTGAGAGCAAAAGGCAGCCCGACAAAAAAGAGCCAGTTGACCTATTAATGGGTGGTGAGGGTAGGGAAAACTCAAGAAAAGCTCGTCGGGATGTTCGGAACAGAATTTTAGGTGACCTGTGGAGATCTGACGTTTGCTATCTTGTTTTATGCAAGATATAATTAAACTTACGCAACGTCAGAAGTCAGCTGAATCATAGTACTCTGGCCTAGGTCGGAGGAAGGAATTCACTCTATGCAAAAAATTAACCCAGATTACATTATAGGTTTGGTGGATGGTGAAGGCAGTTTTACTGTATATGTCCGAAATCCATCAAAAGTTTCACTTACTCGGAGAGTTCACATAGAACCAAAGTTTTATTTGAAGCTCATTGAGAAAGATAAAAAGATTTTGTATCAATTAAAAGATTTCTTTGGTTGTGGCAGTGTATATTTTCAAAAAGATACACGACCCAATCATCAAAATTGCTATAGATATGAAGTTTATAATAGAAACGACCTAAAATTAGTCATTATTCCATTTTTCAAGAAACATAAATTAAAGTTTCCTTCAAAAAAGAAAGATTTTGATATATTCTGTAAAATGTTTTCAATGGTTGATAAAGGTGAACATCTAAAAGAGTCTGGTTTAAAGAAGTTGTTTAAATTGAAGCAACGTATGCATTAGAGCTCGCCGTATACGGGAAATCCGTCCGTGCGGTGGGAACCTAAATTCGTAGTTTAACGAAAAGATTCGCCCGTCAAGTCAAGGGAGCCGGGAGTACCCGAAGTATCCGCATAAGCGGGTCCTAAGGTAAGCTCGGTGACAGGGACTAAGTCGTAACAAGGCACGGGTAGCGGAAGCTGCTCGTGGATTAATTCAATTTGAAAAACGTTTGATATTGTTCTTCGGAATAATATTGGATTTATTGAGTCGGTATTGTACGCCTCAATTGAGCGTGCAATGGACAATGATTTCATGTCCTAAAAAGAATCTGACATGAGGCAAAGACCCAAAGTTATAGCTGTCGTTGCAGAAATGCTTCGGCGAGCCGAAGGAACGAAACAAAACAAAGAACAGCAAAAAAATACCTCGCGTAAACGGGGTATTTTTTGTTTGTATAATTAGTTATATAATATAAACTTATGGACAAAATCAGAGTTGGAATACTAAGAGGTGGACCAGGGGAACATTATGCATCTTCTTTACATAAAGGCGGGCAAATCATTTCTCATATTTTAGAAAACTTATCTGATAAATATAAAATAGTTGATATTTTTATCGACAAAAATGGTAATTGGCATGCTGGTGGTTTGCCTATGACTCCCGCGGATTTAGTGCGCAAAATTGATGTGGTTTGGAATACATCGCATCCCAACTTTTCAAATATACTTCTAAATTTATCCATTCCGCATATCGTTGTTTCATTTTTTTCT
>CAZSLG010000140.1:0-1522 GCA_964607745.1 uncultured Gammaproteobacteria bacterium
TTCATCACCTACCTTTACCCTGATTTCTCCGATTTTTTCTACAATATTTTTACTTATATCTTCGGTTGGTTTTGTTGTCCCGCATCCACCTAAAACCAAAATTGAAAACAATAATATTAGAAATGTTTTACTTCTCATCTATTTATCTCCTTATCTATTTATCTATAAATTAATTTATGGCTATCAGTTGCCACTTTGTTTTCCAGTAACCATTTTACTATTTCTTTCTCCACAATTTTTTTATCAATTCCCACTAACTTCACTGCCAAAGTCAGTGGCTCAATGTAGCGGTCTACCACAAACCCAATACCCCGGTAGGGTAACAGTTTCCATAATGGATAGTCCGGATCGATTATGGGGGCGCTGGTAGGGGTTAGTGGGGGAGTCAATGGTACTTCCACCTCCACATTTTTCCAAGGGTAATTTCGATAGTTCCACCGCACTATTCCCATCAGCCCAATGATGGTTAGTAAAATTATTATCAATCGGTGTTTATATATTTTTTTCATTTGGCGGCTGAATAAAGCATTGATACCCGTAATGGTACGCTTCCGGTAAAAGCGTTTCCCTCTATTGCCAAATATGGTTTAACCCAGTTGCTCTTTGCTTCATAAATATAAACTAATTCCCCTGTCACCGCGTTGACTCTTATATCATCTGTTTCCGCCATCACTTTAGTATCTGTTTCCCTGATTCCAAAATTATTGATTCTTTCTTTTTTTATTTCCTCTGTTGTTTTAAAACTAATTACCTCACTTCCGATTTTTATTTTTGGCGGTAGTCTCAGTGTTAATTTTATTATTTCGCCACCCTTACCGATCACCGCTGTCACCATTTCCCCGTAAAAGCTGGTAATTTTCTTACCCCCAATTTCCATATCTGCCCCAACCACCACCATATCTGCTTCACTTATTGGACACTCTATCCATCGTGGATAAAGTACTTTTACATATTTTATTGGTTTTAAAATCAAAGTCACTTTCTCCCCTCCGATTTTTTCCACCAAATCAGTGATTTTCTGCCTAATCTCGTTTTGACTCAATAGCTTCCCTTTGGGAATTTCCTCCCTATCATCGATTCTTTTTTGCCACTCAATTAAATTATTCAATCGGTTAATAAAGCCGCCCTTTTTTTCATTACCGAAAGTAGTCCAACTTCCGCTTTGTCCGATGCTGTTTATCTTTTCCCCCAATGCCAAAACTCCCTGGTTAACTTCCTCCTGACTCCACTCTTTCACTGTTGTTGTCACCCTTTCTGCCGCTGTTATTTCATCCATTCTAAAATTATCCCAACTTACCCCTACCGGTCTTTTTAACTCAACTGGTAAAAACGGATCAATTGACTCTGTCGTTATTTCTTGAGTAGTTTCAAGTTTTTTCTCTTTGTCATTCCCGCGCAGGCGGGAATCTGCAAACAATGTCCAAATTATTCCTGCCACCAGCAGAGCCGATATCAAAATAAGCATTATTGATTTTCGATTCATTACTCTATCTTACTATGGACAGTACTTTCCGTTCCAACT
>CAZSLG010000141.1:0-1519 GCA_964607745.1 uncultured Gammaproteobacteria bacterium
TATGTAAACTCCGGCTCAACCCCAGCGCTGTCGCCATCCTCTTTTCCAGTAACTCTAGGTAGATTCTCGCTTCTTCTTGTGTCAACCCAAATGGTCCCAGTAAACCCAATAAGTTGTCTGTTTTATCGGACATCAGCTATATAATACCACCTCTTAGCCATACAATTTCATCGTGCCTAAAGAAATACACACGTTGGTTTCCGTCACTCGCGCCAAACCTGATGGCGGTCATGAGTCAGGATACCTATTCCTCCGGGCTCAAGGAGACGGTCGACTAAAAAAAATCACCCACTGCCTACCGGTTTTTCCCAATGAAGTCGAAAAAGCCCGAATGGCTGCTGGTGAAACCATAGATCAAATCATTGCCTCCTATTACACTGAAGATAGACAAGATAAAACAACTGAAGATACACCAGTCGAATTTCGAAAATAATAATAACACCTTATTTCACCTTTTCTGTTGCTAACTTTGACACCACCTCTCCCACCCTCCCGCTTTGATCTTTCCGACACACTAACAGTGCTTCTCCGGTATCTACCACCACCAAATCATCTACTCCGATTAAAGCCACTGTTTTTCCCTCGGGTACCATTACAAAATTATTTTTATTATCAAAATCAATTAACCCATTCGGCGCCTGATACAAATTTTTTGCTTTCAAAAATTTATCGGCTGATTCCCAGGTACCAATATCATGCCAATTAAAAGGCAATTCCACCACCAGTGCCCCATTGTCGGCATATACCAACTGGGTGACATCCTCAATCGGACCTTTGGGCATCTTGGCATACTCCACTGTCACTTCTGCTCCCTCAGCTATTCGTAAAAGCGGCTCATACCATTCCGGTTTATATTTCTTAAACATTTCCATAAAAGCCTTTGGGGTCATACAGGTATGATTGGCGTGAATCAGAGCCAAACCGTCCTTGACATATCCCTCCGCTGCTTCCATAGTGCTTCGCCATAAAAATTTGGCTACCTGAAATACCTCCGCCTCACCCTCCTGACTTACTCTTTCTCCCTTTATCAAATAATCCACTCCCATCACCGCATACTCCGGCTTTATCCCGCCGGTAATGTATTTACCGGTTTCACGGGCTAATCGATCGCATACCTCCATCATGGCAAACAGTTTTTCCTCCGGCTCCCGAATATCATCCACCTGAATCAGCATAAAAGGTTCGTCTCCAAAACCTTTTTTTAAAAGCATCGCCGCCGCCATTCCGGTCGCCGGTCCCTGATTTCTCATCTCCGGTTCAATAAAAATATTGTCTGCCACTATTTCCGGAACCTGTTTTTGGGCGATTATCGCCTGTACCTCATTGGTCTGTAAAAATATGTCTTTGGCCTCAAATTTTTTTCTTAAACTCTCCCAAGTTATTTTAAACAGTGATTTACCGTCAATTAACGGCAAAAAGTGCTTGGGCATTTGTGGTGACGACTCCGGCCACATTTTCGTCCCCACTCCCCCGCAAATTATTACCGGTTTCATTTCTTTTGACTAATAAACTTTTTAAT